>JAFLUK010000167.1 GCA_022508865.1 Oscillospiraceae bacterium
AGACACCGCCCTTTCACGGCGGTAACACGAGTTCGATTCTCGTCCGGGTCACCAATCTGCTGGTGTGGTGGAATAGGCAGACACAAGGGACTTAAAATCCCTCGGACTAATAATCCGTACCGGTTCAAGTCCGGTCACCAGCACCAATTGCCGGTGACACTTGTGTACACACGGCTTTCGGTTAAAGAGGACACCTTTGGGTGTCTTTTTTATTTGCATTATGTTTATATTTTCTGATTTAAATATGTTATTAGCTTTGTGTAAGTTGTAGTTTTGCCGATTATGTGTTATAAAAAGGTGTTGAAATCAACAGTAAAATAATGTATAATGGTAGCAATTTGATAAAAAAGGTGATGGTGTGAAGAATCACACTATCAATAATTTATATTACCTGCTCGGTTTGCTCCAAGAGGCAATCGGCAATGACCAAAACTCTTATAACCTCCTTATCAGCCCACGATAAGGTTGTGAAAAATTTTTATATCTATTTGTGGGCGGAAAGGCTATGGAAATTAATATGAAAAAATTAATTGCATTAGTAACTGCACTGGTACTTGTGTTTTCACTGGTAGGCTGTGGAGCAGCCCAGGTAGGAACAAGTGCTGTATGGTATACAGACAAAGAAAAGAATACTGATGGCATAGAGGAAAAAGCATCAAAAGAAATGAACAACCTTGTTGATGGTATGATGGACGAGGGCTTTTTGAAAAAGACTGCCACTGTAACAGTAATGGACCCTGTTAAGCAGGAAGTTGTCAATGGCAAGGATAAAGGCAAAACAAAGAGCTACGGCGGCTACAAATTGGTGGGCGCTGACGAGGGTTACAGGTTTACGGTAAACTATAACGAAAGCAATGTTAATATTGAGCTTTATTACTATGAAGATTATGATGAAACAGCAGAGGAAATTATTTCTGAAGTAAAGAAGGATGGCGAGTTTACTCTTCTTGAAGAAAAAGAGAAGATAAAGGCTTACATTAGCAAGGATGAAAAATTCCTTATGATTTATCAGGATTCCTCAAATGATAAGAAGAATAAAAAGCAGGAAAAGGAAGCTGTCAGCTATTTTACAAATTATGAAATAGCTTCTGACAATAGAGTTGCAGAAGAAACAACAGCTGATCAGACAAAAGAAAACACAACCCCAACAGAAGAAACAACAAAAGATTAAAAAACAGAAATTGAAAAGGAGTACCAAGGTAAATGGTACTCCTTTTTTGTATCTTCAATTATTTTACTGCTGATAAGGATTCTGCTCTATATCAACCTGTTTATCATTTTGCTGTTGGAAATCAGGTTGAGGATTGGAATTGTAGTTTTGATTGTACTGTTGTTGAGGATATGTATTCTGAAAACCGTTATAATTAAAATTGTTTGCATTATTAACGGGTGTTTGTTGAGGATAACCATATCCCTGATTGTATTGGTTATTGTTATAATTCATATAAACAGGGGGTTCGGGAATTACAGGAACAGCTTTTGCCATGTTATAGTAACCAATTGCTATATTGCCCTGCATTATACCTGAAATTAATGAGATTATTAAAGAAATCAAAATGATAATACCAACAATTATTAAATTATCAGAAAATGCATTTATAAGGTTGGAAATTTCATATAATTGAGCATTTCTGGTTATTATATCGAGAAGCAGAACCATCAAAGCAATCGCAGATACTAAAGATAAGAACTCGATTATAGAATAAATAATAGAGAATACACCAAAAGCTTTGCCGGTTACCACCATATTTATGCTCTTCGTACTTTTTCTAACGCCTGAATAAAACTTCAAACCGAGAATATTATAAATAAGAGAAAAAACCCCTATAAAGAATAGGATTAGTGCAAATAAGATGATAATAAAAGAAAGTGCAGCTTCATCAGGAATTTCGGCGAAACCTAATACAACAAAACCTAAAAGAAAGAGAAAACCAGAGTAAATAATAATTATTGAAGCGCCGACAATACCAATAATAGAAAGAATGAATAGTATTAAAAATCCTGCATTTGGCGGCTGACTATTATTATTCTTTGAGTTAAGGTTAATTATTAACCAAGCAACAGCAGGCAGTGAGCTAACAGCTATGGAGAATATTGATGATATTATAGAGCCCGCTAAAGAGAATGAGGCAGTATAAGAATAGTCATATAAATCTGTATTCCAACCGGATAAATCATCGCTAAAGAGCTTCGCTATACTTATTATGTCTGAAAAAAAGTTATATAAAGGTATCATGGCAAAGTAGGGGATTATTACCGCAACAAATGTCAGAACAGACAATATAAGAACAGAGGGCTTCTTAAAATAGTTTTTAATGTGTTGAACGTTAACTTGATTGAACATAAAAATCTCCTTTGTCTGAATTATCCTATCTATAAATAATATATATAGAAAGGATAAATAGATTTTACTCCAAATATATAAAAATTGCAAGATAAAATACATCTATATGTAGGTATTAAAAAGTAAATAAATACTATTTGTAGAATATAGCAAATTTTTTGAAAAAAGTTTAGTAAAAGGTATTGACAAAAGGGGATAGAGGAAGTATAATGAATA
>JAFLUK010000168.1 GCA_022508865.1 Oscillospiraceae bacterium
ACATAACTTAAGAAAGTATCTTCCTGTTTCTCTTAACCGTCTGGAAAGTGATGACTTATCAGAGCTTGAATGGAAGGGTGAGCTTACCTTTGACGGCGACGGCTTTAAGCTGGACGAGGATATCTTTAAGGCTATGGATAAGATGGAGCAGATGGAAAAGATTTACAAGGATTTGCCCGGTCTTGACTGCGGCTCCTGCGGTGCGCCAACCTGTCGTGCAATGGCAGAGGATATTGTTAAGGGTAATGCCAAAGAAACAGGCTGTATCTTTAAGCTGAAAGAACAGATACAACATTTGTATGACCAGCTTAAGGATACACTTTGATTAAGGATAATAGTCAGGTGACAATATGAATATTAAAGAATTTGCTAACAAACTTAATCTTAATATACTGGTTGAGGGTGACGATATGGGTCGTGAAATTACCGACTGCTACATCGGAGACCTTCTCAGCTGGGTTATGGGCAGAGCTCCGGAGGACTCCGCCTGGTTGACAGTTATGGGTAACATTAACTCCATAGCTGTTGCCACACTTGCTGATGTTTCCTGCATAGTACTTACAGAAAATGCCGCTCTTGATGAAGATGCAAAGGCTAAAGCAGAAATGCACGGGGTTGCAATTTTATCTACAGAAGAAAATAGCTACCATACAGCAACAAAGCTGTATGAATTGCTAAAAAGCTGATAAATACGATAAATAATATTAGTATGAAGTATTATTATGATTTGCATTTACACTCCTGTCTTTCACCCTGTGGTGATATGGATATGACACCCAACAATATTGTGGGAATGTCAAAGATACTCAATCTTGACGTAATAGCACTTACAGACCACAATTCCTCTTTGAATTGCAAAGCAACTATGGAGGTTGGAAAGAACAACGGACTATGTGTAATCCCGGGAATGGAGCTGACAACCTGCGAAGAAATACATATGGTATTCCTCTTTGACACCCTTGAAAAAGCCCTTGCTTTTAATGATTATGTGGCTGAACATCAGTTGAAAATCAAAAACCGCCCTGATATTTACGGCAGGCAAGTTGTTATGAACAATATGGACGAGGAAATATCTGAAGTTGATAATCTGCTTATCCTTACCACCGACATCAGCATTATGGAGGCAAATGGTCTTGCGGAACAATTTGGCGGTATTTGCTATCCTGCTCATATTGACAGGGACAGTATGTCTGTGCTGTCTGTGCTGGGTGAAATCCCCACGGAATGCGACTTCAGCACCATTGAGATTTCTCCTGACGGAGATGTGGAAACACTTAAAAAAAGTCACACCATACTTAACAGTGTGAATATTGTAACCAACAGTGACGCTCATTACCTTGAAAATATGAGGGAAGCGAAAAATTATTTAGAGCTTGAGGAGTTATCCCCTGCTTCTGTAATTAACTATTTAAAAAACAAACAGAAATTTGTAAACGTCTGACTCTTTTAAGGAATTTTATCAATGAGTCAGACTTTTTTTGTCATTTTTAATTCTCAATAAGAAAATAACAAAGTATAAAAACAACAGGAAATACAATAATAATTGACAGTAGATTTCAAGAAATACAGAAATTCTCAAATATTTTGTTATTTTTTTGTCAAAATCTAATTATCCAACATTTTTTCTTATTTTTTTATGGACAATTTTTATAAAATGTGATATGATTCATTTGTATGTATATGTTTAATTTTTTCTACATTTTATGCGGATGGTGAAATATTTTTATCATTTGCAAACGTACATAATTTTCTATAAACAGGAGGATAAATGAATGCAAAAGAAAATTAGCAATCTCCCGTTCAAGGGCACACCTGAACAGGAAGCACAACTTATGGCAGTCATTGAAAAGCATAAGTCTGATCCGGGCGCTGTTATGCCTGTTCTTCAGGAAGCACAAGATATCTACGGATATCTTCCGATTGAAGTTCAGACTATGGTAGCAGAGGGTCTGTCTGTTCCGCTTGAGGAGGTTTACGGTGTATCAACCTTCTACTCACAGTTCTCACTGTCACCAAAGGGCAAGTACAACATCTCTGTATGTCTTGGTACTGCTTGCTATGTTAAGGGTGCCGGTGAAATTTTTGACAAGCTGTCAGAGATTCTTGGCATTGGCGCAGAGGAATGTACACCTGACGGTAAGTTCTCTCTTACTGCCTGTCGTTGCATTGGTGCTTGCGGTCTTGCGCCTGTTATAACAATCAATGACGATGTTTACGGCAGACTGACAGTTGACCAGGTTGAAGGTATTCTGGAAAAGTACAAGGATTAATCTATGAGAGAGTTGTCTCTTAACGTTATGGATATAGCCCAAAACTCTGTTAAGGCTGAAGCTGACCTTATTACCATTACGGTAAAGGAAAGTGACAAAGAAGATTTTCTTCATATTTCCATCGCTGACAATGGCAGAGGTATGACAGAGGAGCAGGTTAAACAGGTTATTGATCCTTTTTTTACTACAAGAACTACAAGAAAGGTCGGTCTTGGAGTGCCGCTGTTTAAGCTGGCAGCAGAACAGACAGGTGGCAATCTTACAATTAATTCC
>JAFLUK010000169.1 GCA_022508865.1 Oscillospiraceae bacterium
TTCCCAGACCTTCCATTTCGTCAATCATTCTGCCTGCCCTTGCATAGCCTACCTTTAGTCTGCGCTGAACAAGGCTGGTGGATGCTTGTCCTGCATCTATAACCACCTTGATTGCCTCTTCTATCTTGTCGTCAAGGTCAGAGTCACCGTTTGAGCCGTTATTGCTGTTATCTGCTTCCATACCCTCAACAGTTATTTTCTTTATTCTCTCCTCAACTTCCTCATTATACTGGGAACGATGATGATTTTTGATATAGGTTGTAACACCCTCGATTTCTTTATCGCTTGCAAAACAGCCCTGAACACGTATGGGCTTTGGTGCGCCAACAGGTGAATACAGCATATCGCCCTTACCAATGAGCTTTTCTGCTCCGCCAAAATCAAGAATTGTTCTTGAATCAATGTTTGAAGAAACTTTCAAAGAAATTCTTGATGGAATGTTAGCTTTAATAACACCTGTGATAACGTTAACAGATGGTCTTTGTGTTGCAATTACAAGATGCATACCTGCCGCACGTGCCATCTGCGCCAGACGGCATATGCTCTCCTCAACCTCTGAAGGTGCCGCCATCATAAGGTCGGCAAGCTCATCAATTGCAATGACACATCTGAACATTTTTTCCTTTGGAACGGGAAGTCCGTTAATTTCCATTACCTCCGGTTCTTCACCTTCCCCAGGAGTTTGTTCGGCTATAAACTTCAAATTGCTTTCTATCAAATCATTAAAGGAATTTATATCCTTGCAATCATATTCAGAGAACATTTTGTATCTCTGAAGCATTTCGCTGACTGCCCAATTCAGGGCTGCTGCCGCCTTTTTTGCATCTGAAACAACAGGTACAAGAAGGTGAGGTATTCCCTTATACTTGGAAAATTCAACCATTTTAGGGTCAATAAGCAGAAACTTTACTTCGTCGGGAGTAGCTCTGTAAAGAATACTCATAAGCAGAGAATTTACACATACTGATTTACCTGAACCTGTTGTACCAGCAATAAGCAGATGGGGCATTTTGGCAAGGTCTGTGGTTACAATTTCACCACTGATATCTCTGCCCAACACACAAGTAAGCTTGCTTTCCTGATTGCGGAAGGTATCGCTGTCTATAAGCTCCCTCATTGATACCATTGAAACAGCTTTATTTGGAACTTCTATACCTACTGCCGCTTTTCCGGGGATTGGTGCCTCTATTCTTACACCGTCTGCTGCAAGATTGAGCGCTATATCGTCAGCCAGATTTGTAATTTTGCTGATTTTTACACCGGGAGCAGGCTGAAGTTCATACCTTGTTACAGATGGACCTCTGCAAATATTTGTAATGCTGACATTTACGCCGAAGGAGTTCAATGTACTTACAAGCTTTTCTGCCTTTTCCTGCATTTCGTTGCGGGCATCTGCCATATTCTTATTGTTTGCAAGCTTTAAAAGCTGAATTGGAGGCAGCTTATAGTCGCTGTGTTTTTTTCCTTCGCTATTTTTTATTTCATCGTCAAGAGCCTTTGTTTCGCTTTCTATCTCGTCTGTATTTATTTCTTTATTTACCAGCTTGGCAGCTTCTTCAAGGGCTTCTGTTTTCTTTCTTCTTAATCTTACCTTTTCCTCTTTGCCGTCTTCAATACCCTGATTTGCTCTTTTGATAATATCTATGAGGCTGTCTTCTGTCTTGTTCTCTTGGGGAGAGTTCACACTGCCTGCATTTACTGCAACAGCAGACATATCTGTTGGCTCATAGGAGTCGGACTTTGATTTTCTTCCAAATCTTTTTTTCTTATTATCATCAAGAGGAATGTTAATTCTCTGGTTATAATGCGGAGGGAATTCATCAACAAGATTAAAATCCTCCTGTCTGTTCTGCTTTTCTCTTTTTCTTTCCTCTGCCTGACGTTTTGCGGCTTCCACAGGCTTTTTTGCTGCCTTTGCAATATCCAAAAGAGATACTCCGGTAATAATCAGGAGTATAACAATCAGTGCAAGAGAAACAAGTATTCCGGAAATCACACTGCTGAAGCCCCAGCACATAGGGTATCCCAAAATTGTACCAAGCACACCGCCGCCGTGGTCAAAAACACCTTGAGCGTCGTAGCCTTTGGTAAACTGTCTTGCAATTTCCTTGAAATAGTTGCCAAACTTATCACCGGTAAATATGTAGAATTCCATTGCCGTAAGAGTAATTATTCCAAAGCACATAAAAAGTTTGGCTTTAAGTCTGTATATTTCCTTTTCCTTGGCTGTCATTATTGCCATATAGAGCAGTAAAAACGGGAACAAAAGTGCAGGAACACCAAAAATACCATAGATAGTGCTTTTGAAAAAGTCCCACACAAAGCCTCCATCAATAAACAGAAGTACAAAGACTACCACACTGAGTGCGCCAAAAATGATTGACCTTACTCTGTAGTTCTTTGGCTTTAATTCTTTTTGTTCCTTTATATTCTTCACCGCTTTTTTAGGAGTTTGTTTTGCTTTTTTGCCCTTTGGTACAGGGCTGTTTGCTGATTTTTTTACTGCCATCGGATTAAACCTTCTTATATCTTCTATATCG
>JAFLUK010000017.1:0-2971 GCA_022508865.1 Oscillospiraceae bacterium
ACAGCGGAAGTTATAATCAAGTTTTCCCGGGTGCTGTTATGACAAGGGTTTCAAGTACTTCAAATTATTACTATTATGATATTGATAATAGATATGACAACATCATTTTCAGTAATGGTTCTAATGCTGCACAAACAAAAGATTTGATTGTTCCGTCAACTAACAATAGTTTGTATGTATGGAATACATCAAATACTTCGTCAACACATTGGTCTACAACCCCTTATATTCTGTATGATGCAACTGCAGTGCTTACAAATAGGGAAAGCGGTGCAAACCATATCTATATCATAAGCGGCGACAATGCTGCTTTAAGCAGATATAAATACGGTTGGTTGCCGACTAACACAAACGTTTCAATGATGACTGTCTATTTGTACAACTTAAACTGGTATTCATCAGGCGGTGATGCACCATACGTAAAGTATGACTACAATGATAGTTTTTTGAGATACACGGCACAAATGCAGCACGTAGCGGGAGAACCCGGATTTTATAAGGTGCAGGTACCTGTAGGTTCAAAAATTGTTTTCAAACGTACAGAAACTACTACTACACAGGTATCTGCTCAAACCAATGTACCTACACCTACGAGTTATAATGAACCCTGTTATGTAATGAACACCACAGAGAGGTGGCGTGAAAAGGGACAGGCACTAGACAGCTATTACGATTATTTTGCAGAAGATAATTTTCATCAATCAAATATCTTTGGTGTTGAAGCAACATACTTTGACTATTTGACAGACGAAGAGTTGAAAATCAACGGCGACTGGCTTAAACCTATCAAAGCAGGTACAGACGGGAACGACAAGGGAGGAGCAACCGATGACTGGTTCCCCTTTGATAACTTCAATAATGCTATAAGCAATTATGCAAGCACTAATTCGTGGAAATATCCCCTGTATTTCGGTAACTTCTGTAATACATCCGATGCATACAATTACAGTAATCACAGCGGACCGTATTACACAGCTGTTTCAGGTCTTACCAATTTCCTTTACCCCGTAAACAACTCAAACGGTTTGGTGGATAGATACGGCAGGATGGAAACAGCCGAGGCTTTATCATCTTCGGTACATGGACTTGTACACAAAGAACTTGATGCTAACGGCAACCTCCAGTTTGCAAGCGGAAAGAAAGTGCCGTTTTTCGACGGAGATTGGCTTAATAGAACAAAGGTAAACGGAAAAAGTATTGGTAAAACCGTAAAGTCGTTTTTCCCGTTTGAGGCAAAAACTACAGGTTCGGGAAATAATCAGGTAACCACATATACATTCAATTCTGCATCAGCATCAGACAACAGATATGATAACGTTTATTTCACGTGGAATAACGGAGTTCCCGACAAGGTAAACTATGGTTCCGACACAAATTCTTCCACTAAAAGATATTCCATTCAAGACGGAAAGCAGAACTTCCTTGGACAAACACCCGGCTACGGATTATTCCCGTTTAATAATACTTCTTATGAAAATTCTTATGAGGATGCAAATAATCCGGGCAACGGAAATCTGAACTACGGCTTCGGTATTCGTCTTGATATAGACTTCCGTGTTCCTGCAAACGGCAAATTGGCAAACGGCAGAGACGACGTAACCTTTAATTTTAAGGGTGATGACGATATCTGGATTTATATTACAGACCCTGAAACAAATAAATCACAGCTTGTTCTTGATTTAGGCGGCGTTCACTCTTATACCGAAGGTAAAATTAACTTTAATACTATGAAGTCAACCGATACTAATGCCAATACCCTTACAGGTGCTCCTTATACTGCAGACAGAATGTATATCACTGACTCCTCCCCTTGGGGACAGATTTACGTTTACGCATTTAATAGTTCTACTGACTATGACTGGTATAAGGCACAGTATGATTCATCGGTAGACAAGTATTATGTAAGCCGGTCACAACCCGGCATATATACAGGTAAAGCATTAAGCACTAAAAAGAGTTTTAAACCAGCAAAAGATACTAACTGGTCCCAGCAGTCACCAAATGACGGAACTATCAAGTATGGTGTAAATACTTATACAGATAACCCTTCGTATACAGATACTAAAGGTATTAACACCCGATCCCCGGTAACTTACTCATCTGCATTTACTCAAAACTTCGGCTTTGAGCCAAACGGTTCAGATGCATACGGAACAACATATAAGCAGCTTGACCCTGACAAAACATATCATATGACTGTTTTCTATATGGAAAGAGGTATGATTGAGTCTAACTTTAACGTAGACTTTACAATGACACCTGCAAATACTGACGTTAAGGTAAATAAAGAGGTTATTGCAGAGAATGTAAATCCGGGTCTTGCAAACGCTGTTAAAAATCTGAATACAGATTTTGAATTTACTCCTTATGAAAATAGCAGTCAGGTAAGCGGAAGCAATACATTAGTTTATACAGTTAATGACAGCGACACAAAGCAGTATGTTTCTGTATCAAATCCGACATTCAAACTTAAAAACGGCGATACGGCAGACTTTAACAAAGAATTTACTTTGGGCAGTAAAATTAAATTTACTGAACAAGCACCGGACAATGGTCTCCGGTACGATACCACATGGGAAGTTTGGGATGTTAAAAATGACAAAAAGGTAAAACCTGACAGCGGAACAGGAACAGGAACGACAAGCGGAGAATTTACTTTAGTTAACTCTGTCAATCCTGATGATGACGCTGAATTTTTGGTTAACTTTGTAAACAAACCTCAGACAGAAGATGTTTCCTTAACAAAATTAGTACAGGATGAAAAAGGCGAAGAACTTGGTTCGGATGAAATTTCGGATACCTTTGGTTTCTATGTTACAGTAGATTTAGGAGACGGAACATACAGACCTTATCCTCTTTCATATAATATAGATTATTATGGCGGCGGAAGTGCTGTACTTAACACAAGAAGCAGCGATGGTTATCTTACCTTTAGTACAGGCGATGAGGTAACACTGCAGAATATTCCTGT
>JAFLUK010000017.1:3071-16792 GCA_022508865.1 Oscillospiraceae bacterium
GCAAAATACAACTTCGGCTACACTAAACGCTAAAAAGCTGCTGGACGGCGGAAACTATTCAGGCTCATTATTTAGCTTTGAATTAAAGGGTCTTGCCTCAATTAACACAGACACTGTTACCACAAAAGACGTTTCCGGTCAGTCTTTAACAGTTAAAAGTGTTTCAGATGGTGACATTACCTTTAAAGGCAGTGCATCAAATAAAATTTTGAGCTATTCAGAGCCGGGTGTATATCGCTATAAGATTTACGAAAAATCACTGAATAATAATAATGATTACATAACAGATAAAAAGGTTTATCTGGTAGAAATTACTGTTAAGGAAAACGGCGCAAGCCTTGTGCCAGAAGCGGTTTATTACAAAACTCCGGAGACAGTAACAAGCAGTACACTTGATGCTGATTTACATCAGTATTTTACAAGTGAATATAAGCTTACTTCTGTTCCTGTGTTTGATAATAACACCCAAAAAGGTAAGGTTACGGTAATTAAAACAGACCAGAGTGACCAACTGGTACAAGGTGTTCAGTTTACCATTTACAAAACAACAGGCGAAAACGAAGCTCTTGGCGATGTATATACTTCAGATACCACAAAAGAAAAAGGTGAAGTAATTTTTGATAACATTCCTATCTTTAAAGAGGGATATCAGTCATCAACTCCTGAATATCAGTGGTATTGCCTTGTGGAATCAGCACCAAAGGACGGATATTCAATCAGCGCCGAAAAACACTACTTTAAGTTACCTACAAAGGGTAGTTATGAAATTAAATTTGAATATGTAAACGGTGTAGTAATAATGCCTGACGCAAGCGGCATCGGTACCAGAGGATTTATTGTGATGGGTGCTTGTATATTGGCTTTTGGCGCTATGTTATTAATGGGATACTTCTTCACAGGTTATAAAGCCAAAAGAAGAATCAAATAATGTAACTATTTTAAATTAAAATAAAAAGGAGAAATTATAATGTTAAAAACAACAAAAAAAGTTATGGCTATTTTATTAGCCGCAATGTTTATGCTTGCAATGATTCCTTTCTCTGCAAGTGCAGCAACAGACAATGTAAACTTTACTGTTAAGTGTGAAAAAACCGGTTTTACATTTACAGTTTATCAGCTGGCTACCCTTGACACAACAACAGGTACATATGATGTAAAAGCTACCGACGAAGATGTTGTAGATGCTTTCCAAACTGTACCAACAAATGCAAGTGACAACACAGTAGCAAAGGCAGTTCTTGCAGCAGCAGAAGGAGCAGACCTTTCTAAATTAGGTACAGCATTGCCTGAAACTTACACATCCGGTTCAGGTACAAAAGATTATACAGTAGCTCCCGGTGTATATTACATCAAACCAACAACTACCCCTGCAGGCACAAAAAAGGCAGCAGGCTCAATTGTAGCTCTTCCATATTACAATGGTACAACTTCAACTTGGGTTGATACATATGCTACAATTGATCTTGCAGGAAAAGTAGACGCAAGTCCGGTATCTCTTACTAAGGTAATCGAAGACGGTAAGGACAACGGCGACACATGGACAACTGCCGGTTTAGGCGGTACAGTTAACTTCAAGCTTACATCAGACATTACAGGTTCAGCAACTACACCTCTTACAACATATGTATTTAAGGATATAATGGCTGAAGGTCTTACATTCGATGGCGACAGCAGCGTTACAGTGACACTGAAGGGCGACAGCGCTTCAGAAACATTAGGTAAAGCCAATTATGAAGTTAAAACAAATGTAACTGAAGATTCAGATACATACACATTTACAGTATCAATCAATTCAGCTTATCTTGCAGGCGCAGAATTCTATAACTACAAAACTGTTGAAGTTACATATTCTGCAACATTAAATGATAAAGCTAAGTTAAATTCAAACGAAAACATTAACAAAGCTAAGCTTACATACGGAAGCGGTAGCTCTACAAGTTCAACAAATTGGTCACAGGTAACTGTTTACACATACGGACTCCAGGTAGAAAAAGTTGACGCTAACAATGAAAACACAAAGCTTGAAGGTGCAGTATTCCAGGTAACAAAACAAGGTGAATCAATTGTACTTGCAACAGCAACAACAGGTGCAGATGGTATCGGCGTATTTATGAACGACGGTAAAGCTTATCAGTTTGATGCCGGCACATATACAATTACCGAAACAACAGCTCCTACAGGCTACAACAAGAATACAGAAGCTATTGAAGTAACAATTGAAGCAAGCAAAACACTTGCTACAACATATCAACAGGTGAGAATCACAAATACACCTGCATTACTTCCTGAAACAGGCGGTAACGGCACAATGCTCTTTACTATCATAGGTGGTGCTCTTGTTCTTTGTGCAGGCGCTATGTACATTTTAGTTTTCAGAAAAAGAACTTCTAAATAATTTTAAATAAAGAGTTTTTAATAAAATTATAAACTTTTTCAGGGATGCGGATCACCTTCCGCATCCCTTTTTTGTGTGTATGCTTTTTATTGCAATATTCATATGTCTGGTATATAATATATCTATAGAATTTCAGTGAAAAGGTTACTTCTAATGAAAAAAAAGGCAGCAATAATTTTTATAACAATTGTTTTTCTCTTGGGTATAGGTGTAATGTCCTATCCTCTGATTAGTTCTGTCGTAAATAATATAGGCACCAGAAACGAGGCAAGCTCGTATCAAAAAAAATCAAATGATATGCCCTCCGGTGAAGTTGAAAGGCTTATTAAAGAAGCCCGAAAATACAACGAAAGTCTTACCCATAATATGATTCTTACCGACCCCTTTGATATAGATGCATACGAGAATATAGGAGCAAATTATGAAACAACACTGGATATTGATGGTTCGGGACTTATAGGCTATGTGAATATTCCAAAAATTAATGTTTATCTGCCCATATTCCACGGTACATCATATGACGTTTTGTCAAAAGGAGCGGGCCACCTTGCAAATACGTCCTTACCTGTTGGGGGAAAAAATACACATAGTGTTATTTCTGCCCATACGGCTTTTCCAACCAATACCTTCTTTGATTACTTGACAGATTTAGAAAAAGATGATGTTTTTTACATTCATATTCTTAATCAAACTTTAAAGTATCAGGTAGACCAAATTAAGGTTGTCTTACCCACTGATACATCAGATTTATACATTACCGACGGAGAGGATTATGTTACACTGCTAACTTGTACTCCTTACAGCATCAACACCCACAGACTGCTTGTAAGAGGGACAAGAGTTCCCTATAATGAAGAAGAAATCGGTGATGTTCAGATATTTTCAGCAAGCGACGGCTCAATTTATTTTATCGGCTACAAAATACCATATTGGGTTGCGGGTACTGTTTTAGGTGCATTTATACTTGTTGTAGTTCTCATTATTTTTATTGTTATAAAGAGAAATAAAAGAAAAAACGAACAATTAGCAGATAAAGTTCAAGAGAATATTACGTAAGAATGGTGATTAGCTTGTGGAAGAAAATTGTTTTTGCAATTGCAACCGTTATGTTGATAACAGGTTTGGTGTTTTTGCTGTTTCCCCCTATATCAAATTGGATAGGACAGAATATTGCAAATTCGGAAACAGAAAAGTTTGATAATTCTGTTGCTAATGCAAAAAACGGCTCTTATGTAGATGCTCTTAAAAATAAAGATATAGACAAAGACGGCTATTCCATTAACGAGAACGGAGAAAGAACCTCTGATTTTCCTGTTTTGTTTAAAGATGATTTAGACAGGCTTTATAAAGACAGCGTAGCTTATAACAAAAGTATTATAAACAATCAGGGAACAGTAACAACAAGTGATTATTCAACTCCTGCCCTTAATATGTCCTCATACGGTGTACCAAGCGGTTTATACGGATATTTGTCTGCCCCTACAATTGGTATGAAACTGCCTATTTATCTTGGAGCAAATGCGTCTTCCATGAGCTACGGAGCTGCCCATTTAACCAATACATCTCTGCCGATTGGCGGAGAAAGTACCAACTGCGCAATTGCAGGACACACCGGATATATAGGAAGAATTTTCTTTGATAATTTAAGAGGTCTTGCCATTGGGGATAAGGTAATCCTTACAAATTATTGGGGCAGTTTAAATTATTGTGTTACAAAAACTAAAGTGGTAAAGAAGAATCAAACAGAGGATATATATATAGAAGAGGAAAAAGATCTTTTAACCCTTGTAACCTGTATTTCTAACAACAGCGGAGGCTTTGACAGATTTATAGTTATTTGTGAACGGGTATAAATAGATTCTTCATCTTCGAGAGTTTTCCTGCTAAATAAAAAACGCACCTGAAAAGGTGCGTTTTTAGTATCTTCAGCAATCAGTATTTTTCAATTATATCCTTATATTCGCCGTTTTTGGATATTTTTTCAAGTCCTGCATTAAAGTTCTCAATAAAGTCCTTGTTTTTATCCTTGTTAACGGCAAAAGAAAGGCTTGTGGTTTTTTCGGCATTTTCAAATGTTTTCAGATTTTCGCCATTTTTGATTGATTCTCTTATTACCAGCTCATCTTCAAAGAAGCCTGCAATAGAATTATTTTGGGCATCCTTGTGCATTTTTTGATTATCAGTATATTTTTTTACAGTAAGGTTGTACTGTGATGCAATCTGTGTTGCAAAGTCTTCGCCAAAACTGCCTTTCGTTACGCCGATTGTAGCGTTAATAAGCTGTTCGTAGGTTGTTATGTTGGAGGTTTTTGGAGTAGTAAAGATAATTCCTCTTTGGTAAAAAGGAGAGGTGTAGTCGTAGTCTTCACTGCCGTTTGTAAAGTCACTTGAACAACTGACAAAATCAGCGTTTTCGTCGGTTACCAGATTGACCTGAAAGCCCTGTGCGTCTGCAACTGCATTAATAATATCTGCTTCAAGTCCTGTTACACTGCCATTATTGATATAACTGTAGGGGTTGTTATTATCTTTCATAAGAACAGTGTACGTAGTTTTTTCTTCTGAACATCCTGTAATTGTTATCAGTAATAAAATTATTATAAAGACAGAAACTAATTTTTTCATACCTATCAAACTCCTGGTTATATTATCAAATAAAAGAAGAAAAAAGTCAAGAGAAACACAAAGATTTGAAATATAAATAATAGTATGATATAATAATAAGTAATTTATTTATGGAGCAGAAGAATGAGAAATTTTATGTTCAAGATGGCTCAGTTTATGAACGGGCGATATGGTCACGACAAACTAAATACTGCACTTTTGATTTTGTGGATTATTCTGGAGCTTTTGTGGCTGATTACCCGATTTTGGGTGTTTGGCATTTTGGTACTGCTTTTGATTGCATTAATATTTTTCAGAAGCTTTTCCAAAAATATTCAAAAGAGAATGAGGGAAAACAGAAAGTACCTTGGTATTGTTAACAGTATAAAGAAGAAAACCACACTGTGGCAGAAAATGTGGAAAGACAGAAATACACATAGATACATTAAGTGTCCATATTGTAAGGCTCAACTTCGAGTTAAGAAAATAAGGGGCGAGCACAAGGTACACTGTCCCAAATGCAACGAGGATTTTAAAAAGAAAATTTCATAAAAAAACAGAGGGTATCACTACCCTCTGTTTTTGTTTGCAGTTTTTTCAAAACGTGTATTTATATCACATTTATTATCGTGTTTTTTAGATTTACTCTTTGAAACCGTCAATACATAACTTACGTTATTAGTAGCTTGTTGAAGTACCAAAATAGCTATAGAAAGGAGATTTGTAGGTTTTCTTTCCAACCTTAATCTTAGGCAGAATATTAACGTAGTAGTAAGTATTTCTTGAAAGTCTTTTTTTACCATACTTTGTAACATTGATAGAAGTTTTCTTATAATTGGATTTAAACTTTTTACCTTTGCTATTGTAGGAAGTGGAAACGTAGATATCGTAGCTTACTTTTCCGCCCTTAACCTTTGACCAAGAAAACTTGAGAGAATTCTTTGTTTTGGATATTATTGATAAGTTTTTAACTCCAAGTGTAAAATACTTATAATCCGACCATTTTCCATAGGATTTTGAGGTTCCAAACTCAGAATAAGAACGGGTCTTTGCCTTATAGAACTGTCCTTTTTTCAGATTTGCAATTCGTGTATCGTTTGTTGACTTTACAACGGTTGATTTCTTGTCTGCTTTATACACATAGATGTTGTATCCGTCCTGATATTTAAGGTCAGGTCCTGCAAAATAAACAACGCCGAGGCTGTCATAACATGAACTAAGTGAAGGAGTTTTACCCTTTTGAGGAGTAAGAGTAAGATTGTAGTCAGATATATATGAGTAGTAACCGATTGCGTCATAGCCGTTTACGGTTCTTGCAGGTTTAACATAAAGACTGCTGAAATCAAAATCTTTTTTATTAGAAAGCTTGCTGATAGTGTATGAAGTCTTTGTTGTTGAACCTATATATGTTTCAACGCTGTTTTTGTACTTATAGATTTTATAAGAAGTTGCGCCGAGACTTCCTGTCCAGCTGATTGTTAAAGAGTTTGTGGTAGCTTTAGTCTGCTTTATATTTGTAACAGAGTTAGGCGCAGTAGCTACCGCTACAGGTGAAGATGTTGCACTTGTAAGAAAATGACCGTCAACATAAGGAGTAACCTTTACATAGTAGGTAGTACCTGCATAACGGTTGTAAACAGTTTCGGAGTAGTTAGTTGCCCATTCTGTATCAACAGTGTATGTACCGTTGGGAGAATTGCTCCACTCAACTTTGTAACGAGTTGCTCCGTAATACTCATTCCAGCCTATTTCAAAGGAGGAACCTGAAGCACCTATCTGCTTAACACCGGAAACCTGTTCTACAGCGCTTACAGACATAGGAACTGCGATAGATAAGAGAATGGTTAAAGTAATAACGATTGATAAAATTCTTTTCATAATTATGCTATCCTTTCGTTAAAAAATTTACGTACAAATATTAACACCGATTAATACAATTTTCAATTGATTTTTTAAACAAATAAATATTTATTTTTTGCTATATAATATATAAGATTTTACCATGAATTTTGATAAATAAAATAATGCACAAAAAATTTTAGATGCTTAATTTTGTTTTTATCTCATTTACTACATCTTCAATACTGCTGTTCTGCGGAACGTCAATAATTATGTCTGCATATTCAAGATATTTTGGAGTTCGCTTGTGGTAAAGAGTATCAAGATTTTCTCCCTTTTCCATTGCAATACCCCTTGTATCAACATTCTTTACCCTTTTTTTGATTTCTTCTAAAGGAACGTTTATGTAAACACATTTACTGTTCTTTGTGAGATTTTCCATCGCTTTTGGTGAAAACACCATTGAGCCGCCTGTGGATATAACAGTGTTGCTTACATTAAGTTTTTCACCTACAATGCCCTCAATTCTTAAAAGTTCGGTCACACCCTTTTTGTTAATAATATTTTGAAGAGTGGTCTTTTCTCTTTCGCAAATAAGCAAATCGGTGTCTACAAAGCCGTAGCCAAGCTCTTTTGCCAAAATAACGCCAACAGTACTTTTTCCGCAACCGGGCATACCAATTAAAATTATATTGTTCATTCTTCCATTTCTTCTTTTCTTTTAAAATTTTTGCTGACCATAAAAATATGGTCAGCAGTAAAATAGTCTTAAATATATTAAAGGTCTCTGATGTTCAGTGTATCTGCACCGCCCCTTTTGAGGGTACGGCTTGTGGTAAGAACAATAACTCTGTCTCCCTTTTGAACAAGACCTGTTTCAAGTGCTTTTTGTGTGCTCTGGGCAGTAATTTCTTCGATAGTTTTCTTTTCCTCGCCTAATATTGAAGAAATACCCCAATAAAGGCACAGTTTTTTGCAAACCTCTTCATCGGTAACTACTGCAATGATAGGACACTTTGGTCTGTAATGTGCCATAATTCTTGGTACGTGACCTGTGGCTGATTCCACCACAATAGCCTTTGCGCCAATGTTTTCTGCAATAGTTTTTGCGCTGGCGCACAGATTTTGTCTTAAACTTTTACCAACCTCATAGGTTTCAATTAAAGATTCCAAATTAGAGAACTCCCTGTGAGCCTCTGCCTCTTCGCAAATACAGGAAAGCGCCTTTACACTTTCTACAGGATACATACCCGCAGCAGATTCACCGCTGAGCATTACGGCAGAAGTACCGTCATAAACAGCATTGGCAACGTCGGAAATTTCTGCTCTTGTGGGACGGGGACAGGTTGTCATACTCTCCAGCATTTGGGTTGCAGTAATAACAAACTTTCCTCTTAACACAGTTTTAAATATAAGCGCCTTTTGAATTTCGGGAAGCTCCATAAAGGGGATTTCCACACCCATATCTCCACGAGCTACCATGATGCCGTCCGATTCATCAAGAATATTATCAATGTCATCAACACCTGACTGACATTCTATTTTGGAGATGATTCCAAGATGCTCTCCGCCGATAGACTCTATATAATCTCGCAGTGTTCTTACGTCGTCGGCATTTCTTACAAAGGATGCGGCAATTACATTAACACCCATCTTAAGACCAAAGGCAATGTCCTCTCTGTCCTTGGCGCTTACATATGGCATATTAATATTGTAGTCGGGAATGTTAATGCTTTTTCTGCTGCTTAACACACCGCCGACAATTACCTTACAAGTAATTTTATCATCTTCAACAGAGGTTACCTCCATTGTGATTTTTCCGTCATCAAGGAGAAGCTTAAGACCGCTTGTAATATTGTCCTTTTTCAACTTTTTAATCAGCTTTGGATAGCTTATGGAAACGCCTTCTGAATTGCCCACAGTTTCATCTCTGTAAAGGTAGAAGGTTTGTCCCTCTTTGATTTCTGCACTGCCCCCTTCCATATGACCGATACGAACTTCAGGTCCCTTGGTGTCCAGCAACAGCGCAACATTTTTTCCGCTTTCTCTGATAGCATCCTTTACAACTGCAAAAGTTTTCTCCAGTTCATCATAATTGCCGTGGGACATATTAAACCGAGCAACATTCATACCTGCATCAATCATTTTAAGAATAGTTTCTTTGTTGTTGCATGCAGGTCCGATTGTACAAATAATTTTTGTCTGTCGCATAAAAGGCCTCCTTTTCATTTATAATTTATTTTTTATATTATAGTTTTTATAGTTTTATTGATTCGGTCAGGGCTTTTACTATTTCTTCAAAGTGCATTGAATGACTTGCCTTTACAAGGATTGCATCATCTTTTTTGATAATTTGGGGCAGACTGTCAATCAGACTTTGAGTACTTTCAAAATGATATCCCTTGGTATTTTTGAGTTCCTGTTGCATTTCTTTTGCAAGAGCTCCCACAGTGAGTAAAATGTCAACTCCAAGACTTTCGCAGTGTGCACCAACCTGACGATGGAGTGCCAGCTCATCCTTGCCAAGTTCCTTCATATCTCCCAGAATACATACCTTTCTGGGGTTTTTGAAGTTCATTACTGTGTCAACAGAGGCCATTGTTGATGTGGGATTTGCATTGTAGCAGTCGTCTATAATTGTAAAATTTTCAGTAGTAATAACATTGTTTCTGCCGCTGATTGTGGTGTAGCTTTCTATACCGCGTACAATTTCTTTGTCTGTCATACCAAGACTTTTGCCAATGGCAACAGCCGCCATAGCATTTGCCACCATATGATTGCCGATAGCAGGAACGGTAACAGGGATTTTTTTGCCGTCGTAACAAAGGTTGCATTTTATGCCATTCTCACTGTTGTTTTCTATTATTTCGCTGTAATACTCATTTTTGCTGTCAAGACCGTAGAAGATGGGCACAATTTCGTTAAATTCCTTAATAGTGCTTAACTTGTCGTCGTCACCATTTAAAAAGATTTTGCCGTCCTTTTGCATATTGATAAACATTTCTGTTTTTGCCTTTAGTACTCCGTCACGATCACCGAGAAATTCAAGATGACAGCAGCCGATATTTGTAATAACACAGTAATCGGGTTTTACTATATCAGAGAGTCTTGTCATTTCACCAAAGTCGGAAATACCCATTTCTATAATGGCAACCTCTGTATCTTTTTCCATTGCAAAGAGGGTCAGGGGAACACCAAGCTCGTTGTTAAAGTTGCCTTGGGTTTTGTGGACTATGAATTTTTCTTTCAAAACAGAGGCAAGCATTTCCTTTGTAGAGGTTTTGCCCACGCTGCCTGTTACTCCGATAAAGGGTATTTTAAACAGACTTCTGTAATATTTTGCAATATCCTTAACAGCCTGCAATGTGCTTTTTACCTTGATTTGAGGAATAGAACAGTCTGACTTTTCTTCCACAAGGGCGCACACCGCACCTTGACTGTAAGTGCTTTCAACAAAGGAATGACCGTCCACTCTTTCCCCCTTTATGGCAACAAACATTGTTCCTGCTGTTGCCTTTCTGGAGTCGGTAAAAATAGAGGTAACCTTGGTGTCGAGTTCCTTTTTGTTGCCGAAAAATTCTCCTTTACAGCTGTTTAAAATTTCTCTGATGGTAATAGCCTTCATAGTAAATCCGTCTTTCAAAAAATAATTTTATCAATATTTCTTTAGTGAAACCTGAATAATTTTTTCGCACAGCTCACCGTAGCTGATACCAACTACACCGGCTTCCTGGGGAAGCAGGCTTGTGGGGGTCATACCAGGTAGTGAGTTAGCTTCAAGGCAATATGTGTTATTGTCCATGTCAAGGAGGAAGTCTATTCTTGCATAGGAATCAAGGTTAAGAGCCTTAAATGCCTTTTCTGCTTCTCTTTGAAGAATTGTTGTTGTTTCTTCATCAAGGTGAGCAGGACAAACCTCTTGAGTTTTGCCTGCCTGATATTTATTTACATAGTCATAAAAACCTGACTTTGGAATAATCTCAATTACGGGAAGAGCCTCGCCCTCAATAACGCCGATTGAAAATTCTCTGCCTTTTACAAACTGTTCAACAAGAACTTCGTTTTCCCAGATAAAGGCTTCGTCCATAGCCTTTAAAAAGTTTTCTTTGTCTTCAACAAGAGAAACACCAACAGAGGAACCGCCGCTGCAGGGTTTAACAACACAGGGAAAAATATTCCAGCTGTAAAGGCTGCCGTTTTCTTTGTCTGCCTGTGTAAAAACTTCTCCGGCAGGAGTGCCGATTTTATTTTGAATAAGAACACTTTTTGTAAGTCCTTTGTTCATTGCAATGGCAGAGCCCAGGTAGTTTGCACCTGTGTATTTTATTCCCAATATGTCAAATGCGGCTTGCAGTTGTCCGTTCTCTCCCACTCCGCCGTGAAGTGCAAGGAAGGCAATGTCTGCGCTTCTGCAAATTTCTATTATATTCTTGCCAAGATAGCAATTGCTTTTGTCTTGTCTTTGATCTTTAACAGACTCAATGTCAGGAATTTGCTCTCCTACACCTATGGTATCTGTAAAGGAATAGTTTGTTTCAAACAAATTATCTATATCACAGGTGTCTTTTTCATATCCCATATATACATCAAGGAAAACGACCTGATGACCTCTTTCTTTAAGAGCAGTATATACCTTATTGCCGGAAGAAATAGAAACTTCTCTTTCGCTGGAAAGTCCGCCTGACAATACAACAATTCTCATTGCTTTTTCTCCTTTGTAATTATGATAGTAAAAAACTACAGATTTTTTTCTTCTTCTTGTCTTTTAATTTTGTTGGTGGAAGTTTTAATAAGAGGAATCTTTGACACAACCACACCTCTTATGGCTTTGTATCCCGGCAGAGTTTTGTTAATGCTTTTTATTTCCTGATACAAAGCATTTTTTATTTCTTTTTCGTCTGAAAGGTGGTAAACTCTCTCCATAACGTCAGGGTCATACACGATTTTTACATTTATACGAACATCGTCCTTATCGTTACCATGCTGTTTACCATATATAAGGGATTCCTGAACACCCTCAATTTTATTGATAATGCTTTCCATTTCTTCAGGAAAAACATTTTTACCGTTTTTAAGAACGATAACATTTTTCTGACGGCCGCAGATAAAAATAAAACCATCTTCGTCTATTCTTGCTAAGTCCCCTGTGTGGAACCAACCATTTTGCAAAACTTCGGCCGTAGCATCGGGATTATTGTAGTAACCAAGCATAACATTGGGACCTTTTACAACAAGCTCTCCAATACCCTGCTCATCAGGATTTGCAATTCTTGCCTCTACACTTGGCACAGGTTTGCCTACTGCTCCGATTTTATGATGCTCATTACTGCTGCTGGCTACAACAGGAGATGTTTCTGTCAGTCCGTATGCCTGCATAAGATTAAGTCCCAGGGAACGATATCTTCTTTCAATGTCTTTGTCAAGAGGAGCAGCTCCGCTTATAAAATATCTGATGTTACCACCCAGCATATTATGAATATGGCTGAAAATCTTTTTCTTTTCTTCCATTGTATCATTCTGATGTTGGGCCTGCAGCTGTAGAATTTCTTCCAGACGATTTTCTCTTTTCAAAGTTTTTCTGACATGGCCGAATATTTTTTCATAAATTGCAGGAACACAGGCAAAGAAGGTTATCTTGTTGTCGCACAGGTTCTGTACAATTTTTCTTGCTCCCTTGGCAAATACAATTTTCGCACCCTTATATATGGGAAAAAGAAAACCAACGGTACATTCAAACACGTGGTTAAGGGGCAGAAAAGAAAGAAAAACATCGTCGCTTGTTATATCAAAGGTTTGCTCTAAATCAAGAAGGTTGGAACAAATGTTATTCTGGGACAGGGCAACAACTTTGGATTTGCTGGTTGTTCCCGATGTGAACAGCATAACATTCATTGTGTATGGATTTATAACAGCCTTTGTAAACTCGTCAAAGCCGACTTCAAGCAGATGTGTGCCATAGGTAATAAGCTCCTGCTGTGAATACACACCGCCGATATGAGCAGGTAAATCCATAGAAATCAAATGTCTTAAACTATTGTGATTACTGAATTTTATTCTTGTAAGTACATCTCTGTATTTTTCTGTATAAAAAATTGCCTCAACATCTGAACGTTCAATAACGCTTTTTAGTTCATTTTCAGGCAAGGTTTTGTCAATAGGAACAACTATTCCTGTTCCGCAAATAATGGAAAGATAGGCAATTTCCCACTGAAAGCAATTGTCTCCGATAATAGCAATTTTTCTACCCTTTAGCCCCATATTTATAAGGCTGGTTCCCAAGGCGTTTACTATGCCGAGAATCTCGCTGTATGTATAGTCTTTTGTTTCTCCGTTTATTTCTATATGATATGCAGTTTTGTCCCCGTATAATTTAGCAGTTTTTTGGAGCATATCCTTTAAATCTGTAATTGCAGGGGGGTTAAAAGTAATATTATCCATATTCTCCTCAACGCACTTTTTATGTAAAAATCTTTTGTTTTGACCTTAATTTTCCAATATAATAATAGCATACAACATTTATATAAGTCAAACTATAATGGCAAATCATAGGTAAAAAATTAAAAACCCCGAAATACTTATTATAATGCAATTGTTTTTATGTTCTTTTTTCTTTAAATGATTTATAAAATCTTGCCCCTATTGTATAATAACACTGTATGACAAGAATTATGTCACAAATTTAATTTACGGAGGAATTTAAAATGCCATTAGTAAATGCAAAAGAAATGCTTACAAAAGCAAAGGCAGGTCATTATGCAGTTGGACAGTTCAACATTAATAACCTTGAATGGACAAAGTCTATTCTTCTTACAGCAGAAGAACTAAAGAGCCCTGTTATTCTTGGTGTATCAGAGGGTGCAGGCAAGTATATGTGCGGCTACAA
>JAFLUK010000170.1 GCA_022508865.1 Oscillospiraceae bacterium
TACCTTCGTTTAGTGATTTTTATATGTAAAATTTAATTACTGACAATTAATTCCCTTAATAAACACGTTTGGTTTTAAATTCCTGTCTTATATCCCTTTCTAACAGCAATGTCATTAAGTTCCTGTAGCTGTTCAGGGTCATTTGCACCCAAAACAGTATCGGGATTGTCTGTTTTGTAGGCTGTTACAGTTTCGTTTTTTTCAAGAAGAATTTTCAGTGCATCAGGGAGATAATATTCCTTTGCGTTATTGTTACTCTTAATCTCTCCCAAAACAGAAAGCAGTTTTGAACAGTCAAACCAAAAGCCTCCCGAATTTACTTCCTTAACAGCAAGCTCACTTTCGTTTCCATCCTTCTGCTCAACAATTTTGCCGAAATTACCATTTTTATCACGGATAATTCTGCCATAGCCTGTCGGGTCGCTGACTTCTGCAGAAATAACAGTCGCTACACTTTGTTCTTTTGTGTGCATTTCTAGAGCTTTAGCAATAGTTTTGCTGTCCATAAATGGGGCATCTCCGTTTAAGATAACCACATTGCCGTTGTGCTTGCCAAGAAAATCTTTAGCCATCATAACAGCGTGACCTGTACCAAGTCTCTCTGCCTGATAAACAGTTTCCACCTTATATGGAAGTTCGGACACGAACTCCTCAATACATTCCTTCTTAAAGCCCTTTACAATACAAATGTCATCAATACCTGCTTCTTTAACAGATTCAATAACCCATTGAAGCATTGGCTTATTAAGAACCTGTGACATAGGCTTTGGCATATTACTTTTCATTCTTTTGCCTTCGCCGCCTGCCAAAATAACAGCACAATTATTCATCAGCATAATTCCTTCCTATGCAAAAAGCACAATGAATGTTATGTAAAAAACACAATAAGACATTACTATTATCCCACAAATCCGTAAATTTTCAAGTGAAAATCCCAAAATAATAATAATTTTAACATATTATACAATATCACTTTAAAAAATTACCCACTTTTTATAAGAAATATTTTCTAAAAATTGTGGCTATTTTGTAAATCATTTGCTATAATATGTTTTAGGCTAGAAAGTCTGTTGAAAAAGAGTTGTCTTATGACGGCTCAGAATATACTTTTACAGGAGGATTCAAACTATGAGTCACAAGTATGTATACCTTTTTAAAGAAGGTAATAGGGACATGCGTAATCTTCTCGGTGGTAAGGGTGCTAACCTGGCTGAAATGACAGGTCTGGGCCTTCCTGTTCCACAGGGCTTCACAATCACAACAGAAGCTTGTACACAGTACTATGAAGATGGCAGAAAGATTAACGATGATATCCAGGCACAGATTATGGAATATATCATCAAGATGGAAGAAATCACAGGTAAGAAGTTCGGCGACAAGGAAAATCCGCTTCTTGTTTCTGTTCGTTCAGGTGCAAGAGCTTCTATGCCGGGTATGATGGATACTATCCTTAACCTTGGTCTTAACGAAGACGTTGTTAACGTTATGGCTAAAAAGTCCGGTAACCCAAGATGGGCATGGGACTGCTACAGAAGATTTATTCAGATGTATTCTGACGTTGTTATGGAAGTTGGTAAGAAGTACTTTGAAGTTCTTATTGACGAAATGAAGGAAAAGAAGGGCGTTACCCAGGACGTTGAGCTTACAGCAGAGGATCTTGCAGAGCTTGCTTCACAGTTCAAGGCTGAATACAAGAACCAGATTGGCGTTGACTTCCCAACTGATCCTAAAGAACAGTTAATGGGCGCTGTTGAGGCTGTTTTCCGTTCATGGGACAACCCAAGAGCTAACGTATACAGACGTGACAACGATATTCCTTATTCATGGGGTACAGCTGTTAACGTTCAGATGATGGCTTTCGGTAATATGGGCGACACATCAGGTACAGGTGTTGCATTTACAAGAGACCCTGCAACAGGCGAAAAGCACCTTATGGGTGAGTTCCTTATGAACGCACAGGGCGAAGACGTTGTTGCCGGTGTTCGTACACCATCTCCAATTGCAAAGCTTGAAGAGGTTATGCCTGATGTTTACAACCAGTTTGTAGAAATCTGCAACAAGCTTGAAGATCACTACAGAGATATGCAGGATATGGAGTTTACAATTGAAGACAAGAAGCTCTATATGCTCCAGACAAGAAACGGTAAGAGAACAGCTAAGGCTGCACTTAAGATTGCTTGTGATTTAGTTGACGAAAAAATGATTACAGAAGAACAGGCAGTTGCTATGATTGACCCAAGAAACCTTGACACACTTCTCCACCCACAGTTTGATGCTGCTGCTCTTAAGGCTGCAGAGCCAATCGGTAAGGCACTTCCTGCTTCTCCGGGCGCTGCTTGCGGTAAGGTTGTATTCACAGCTGACGATGCTGTTGAATG
>JAFLUK010000171.1:0-1085 GCA_022508865.1 Oscillospiraceae bacterium
ACCCTTTGTTCTCCACTTAGTAAACTGACCCTTGAAGGCATTGATTATCCTGTTGCTAACTACTCAATGGCTGTTTATGCAGACAGCAAGGATGACGAAGAAAAAATTACACAGGGTATTCTGAAATTGATTGAGGAAGACCCCACACTGAAATATATTCACAATCACGAAACACACGAAAGAGTTGTTACAGGTCTTGGCGAGCAACAGCTTGATGTTGTTGTAAGTAAGCTGAAGTCAAAATATAACATTGATGTTAAGCTGAAAAAGCCAAAGGTAGCTTATCGTGAAACAATCAGAGGTTCTGTTAAGGTTCAGGGCAGACACAAAAAGCAGAGCGGCGGTCACGGACAGTTTGGCGATGTTTGGATTGAGTTTTCACCCTGCGACAGCGACGGACTTGAATTTGAACAGACAGTTGTCGGCGGCGCAGTTCCAAAGGGATTTTTCCCTGCAGTAGAAAAGGGCTTGCAGGATTGTATGCAAAAGGGTCCTCTTGCAGGTTTCCCTGTGGTTGGTCTTAAGGCTAACCTTTACGACGGCAGCTATCATCCTGTAGATTCATCAGAAATGTCATTTAAGATGGCAGCCTCAATTGCATTCAAAAACGGTTTACCCCAGGCAAAGCCTACATTACTTGAACCAATCGGCACATTAAAGGCACTTGTTCCCGACAGCAATATGGGTGACGTAATGGGCGAGGTTACAAAACGCAGAGGTCGAGTAATGGGTATGGAATCCGGCACAGACAATATGCAGATTATTGATGCAGAAGTCCCGATAGCCGAGATGGGTGACTTTAACACGTTTATCCGTCAGGTAACACAGGGCAGAGGAAGTTATACCTTTGATTTTGTAAGATATGAGGACGCCCCTGCAAATGTGGCGCAGAAGGTTATTGAGGAAGCTAATAAATAATAGGAAAAATAATTAACAAAATCATTTGTCACAGAGGAGGATTCTCCAATGGGTGATTTGATAAATTTGTTCTCCATTTCTTGAGAATTTTAATTCTCTATTCTCTTTCTTCCATTGGAAAGAGCCGCCTTATTCGATAATAATGCGGCTCTTTTCTGTGTGATTAT
>JAFLUK010000171.1:1185-2354 GCA_022508865.1 Oscillospiraceae bacterium
TATTATCAGTGGTCAACTTCAATAAACGGAAAGGACTTTATAACAGCGTTAAAGCCGGAATGCATTACCTTTGAGGCAGAAGATTCTGATATTGTTACGGTTGACAGCAACGGCAAGGTTGTACCAAAGAAAAACGGCAACACCACAGTTACCGCATATGTGAAGGGCGCCGAAGACAGTAAGATAGTCTGGCATATAAATGTTTCGCTTTAGTTTGAGGAAAATAATTATATTAAAAAGAAACAAGAGCAGGGTAAATCCCTGCTCTTGTTATGTATATATAATCTGGTCTTGTTATTTAATTAATTCTTCGGCAGTTTCAGGATGCCATTGTCAAGTTTTGCTTTGAGGATTGCTGTTACGGCATTGTCAAGGGCTGTTTTATCAACCTGTCCGCTGTTTACTGCAGTGGTAAAGTAGGTTACTGTTTTTGCCAAATCCTTTGGCATAATCAGCACTTGAGCGCCATTTGAAAATTCCTTAACAGCTTTACTGCCGTTTTCTGCATAGGCGGCGATGAGATTCTTGCTTTCGGAGAATTTGTTGTTTTTAAGAATTTTATCTCCGTCCTCAACAATAAACAAAGGTGTTTTTGCGAATGACTTTGTTTTGGTTACCATTTCTTCAAAGGCGTCATCGTCCTCTTTGTTTTGCTCAAAGTAAACCATACCGCCCACAGGGTAATTTTTCAGCATTTTCTTTGTTGTGTCGCCTGCAACAGTGGCTACGTCAACCTTTGTAAGCTCCTCGGGAGTTACAATGAAAAGCTGACAAACTTTTTCTTCTGTTGTCATTTTGTCTGTTAAAAGTGTTTGTATCTTCTTTGTAGTTGGGTCTATGGTTACTGTTGTGGGCTCTGTTGGCGGAACAGTGGTTGTTGTCAGGGGAACAGTTGTTACAGTGGTTTCTCCTGTCAGGTCATTGTAAACATCAACTACCTCTTGTCTGAATACATATCCGCCAACGGCAAGTATTGCAATTATAAGGATTATTACTATAGTTACTGCCAGCCCTTTGTGGCTTTTTTGGGCGTGCCTGCCTTTTGCTGCCATTAATCTCACCTCAATAAAATTTTCTTTATTCTATCATTTTTTATAGTTTTTGACAACGGGAAAAATGTAGAATTTTTGTTTTTACTTTATATTTTCAAAATATTCTGCAATTCCCTC
>JAFLUK010000172.1 GCA_022508865.1 Oscillospiraceae bacterium
GGTAAAATGCGATTTCGGAGCGAATTTACCAACATTTTTACCAACATTGAGTGCTTCGATATGCCACGATATGCCACTTTATGGCTCAACCGACTTGAAGTAAAGAATCTGAAAAATATTGAAAAATCAAGGTAAATCAACACTTTTAAGGAGTTTTAGATAATGATACGAATATTATTCATTTGCCACGGCAATATTTGCAGAAGTCCCATGGCTGAATTTATTTTCAGAGATATGGTGGAGAAAAAGGGTATCGGAAACGAATTTGTTATTGCTTCAACTGCTACAAGTACAGAGGAAATATGGGGTGATATGGGCAACCCTGTTTACCCTCCTGCCGCAAAAATCCTGAATGACCACGGAATCAATTGCAAAGGAAAGCGTGCTGTGCTTTTGAAAAAATCCGACTATGACAAATATGATATGTTCATCGGAATGGACAGCAACAATATTCGCAATATGCACCGTATTTTCACCAAGGATACTGATGGAAAAATACACAAGATGATGGACTTTACAGAGAGAGGCGGTGACGTTGCCGACCCTTGGTATACAAGAAATTTTGAAACAACCTACAATGATATTTACCAAGGTTGTCAGGGACTTTTGGAACATTTAATGAATAAAGAACGATAAATAAAAAATATAAAATAAGTTAAGGTGGAAAAGCTAAATCAGCTCTTCCACCTTTTTCTTAATGACTTCATATATTCTTTATCTTCTTTGGTGATTCTGAATGAATCGCACATCTTCTGAATTGCTTTGCCTGCAATATTATATTTGATGTTGGTTTTTTCCATAAAGGCTTTTACATCTTTAATATTAAATACTGCTAAATCTGCAATGAGCCAAGCCTGTGCCATTTGCACATAATATTCTTCGTCATCCTTAATAAGAGAAAGTATGTCATTTGTATGCATACTATCCTTTTGAAGCCCTGCAAGGAAAAGCACATAACCCCATCTTCTTAAAAAAGTCAGTGGTGAATTTATGTATTCTTTTGCCTTATTAAATGCAAAATCAAAGTCTACAGGCTTTTTTATAAACTGGATAAGCTGATCTACGTGCCACCAGTCCTGCAATAATTCGGCATTTTCTTCAACAAAGGCAAACTGTTCTTTATAGTCCTTTAGCTTTCCCATTGAAACCTGAAAATATGTTCTGTAGACCAGCTGTTCCTTTAAAATATAATCCTTTAAGTCGCTGACATCTGCCTTTTCTTTTATCAGCTTTTTATTATATTTGTCAACATCTTTTGTTTTTATGTTTTCTATAGCCGACAAATCTTTATATACTTCCTGAAACTTCATATTAATTTACACATCCTTTCCTTCTGCAAAAATAATTAAAAATCACTTTATATTCTCTGCTATCATCACACTGAAGTCGCGGGTATTACCAAGTGACTTTTCTTTTTCTGCAATCTCTATGTATTTATTTGCAATTTCCTGTGATGTGATTTCCTCTGCAATCATTTTTGCTGTGCTTTCTGCCGCATTGGGCAGGGCAACCTTTAAAAATTCTCTGCCGTACTCCACAACAGCTTCTGCATCATTGTTATCCTTTGCTCCTTTGATGCAGTTAAGGAGCTCGCCTGTATAATAAACCACTGCCATAGGAGCTTTTGCAAGGTAAGCGAGTCGGGCTATTTCCAGCCTTTCTTCCAAATCCGAAACCTGATTAAGCTCCGTCAGCATCATTTGCAGGCTGTCAGCCATCTTCTGCTGTTTTTCAATTGGGTTATGGCAATGGGTATGATTATTTTTATCATTATTTTCTGACATATTATTTATCCCTTTACTCTAAAATTCTTTTCCTGTAAATACTATTTTAAATATTTTTTGAACAAATTACAATTATTTCTAACAATTTATTTTAATTTATGTTCATATGTTATATATTTCCCTTGATTTAGTCATATATATATGTTATAATTGATATCGCAGTTTAAGCACTTTACCCCTTTAAAGTGCAAAATCGACTTGAAGTACGGAGTTAACCTAAATTAAGGAGTTTTTTAGCGTTACCGCTGAATATCATTTCCAATTGGGTACAGTCAAGGTCAAAACCCTTCAGCATTTCTACATATTTTTTCTGGTCTGCCCAAGGGGAATCGGTACCAAACAGGATTTTATCATATCCATGAGCTTTCATAACTTCCTTTGCCTTTTCCGGATATCTATCAAGAACAAAGGAAGTGTCAAGATATACATTTTTTCCTGCAAGCTTTTCAATGACCTCATCGGGATTATCACAGCTTCCAAGATGTGCAAGTACAAGCTTGTTGTCTATTAAGCCATTAAGAGAATTCA
>JAFLUK010000173.1 GCA_022508865.1 Oscillospiraceae bacterium
TTGGAAAAAAGCAAATATCCCGCATAAAATGCGGGATAAGTCAGATGTAAATTTATTAATAAGATTCTGATTCATAACCATACTTTCAGTGGTTATGTTTTTCTGTTTTTATTATATTAGCTCTTTGCGGTAGGGCGACTTTTTCGGCAGTCTACACCCTCTGCTATTTTAGGCAGAGGGCTTTTCTTTCTTTTTTTCACATAAAGACTGACGAACATTAATTGTAATCAATGTATCTCCCAGCTGATTGAAAATTGCAGCAAGCATTTCTATCTGCTCCGAACTGAAATTACAGGCTATAAAATTAGCCAGTGCCGTTACCGACGCAGAGATTTCACAACCGTTCATATTATCAACCTACTATTCTGTTTTTCTTCAAATACTTTTTCTTCACAATATATATTATGCCCCACAGGGGATATTGGCATATATCAGACATAAGTCTTGAAAGTTATACTATAATATGATAAAATGGTAATGTATGTAAAGTAGCCTCTGACTAATTCACAATGAAATTTTCAGGTAATTTGTTTGATGAATTATTCAGCGCTTACTGACCCAATATTTATAAATTGGAGTTTTTGTATGGAAAAGAAATCAATCGGTGTATTCGACTCCGGTCTCGGCGGATTGACAGCCGTTAAACAACTGCTGAAGGTTTTGCCAAATGAAAACATTGTGTATTTCGGCGACACAGGCAGAGTGCCCTACGGCAACAGAAGCAACAACACAATCAAAAAATACGCTCTGCAGGACGCAAAATTTCTGTTAAGCCACAACGTCAAGCTGGTTATAGCCGCCTGCGGTACAGTTTCTTCTGTTGCAGGAGATTTGCACAGCTCAATCGGCGTACCATATACAGGTGTTGTAAATCCCACGGTATATACCGCAATACGCACCACAAAAAATAACAGAATAGGTGTTATCGGCACAAGCGCCACCATAGCAAGCCACAGCTACAAAACAAGGATTAAGGAAGAAAACCCCAACATAAAGGTTTTTGAGCAGGATTGTCCTCTGTTTGTGCCCCTTGTAGAAAACGGTTTTATAGATAAAAACGACCCTATTGTAAGGCTGACAGTGGAAAGATACCTGAATATCCTTAAGGAAAATGATATTGACACCCTGATTTTGGGCTGTACCCACTACCCTATTCTTAAAGACGCAATAGGCGACGTTATGGGCAACGGCGTTACCCTTATAGACAGCGGTATGGAAACCGCCTATTATACAAAGAAAATTTTAAAAAGAGAAAACCTACTTGCCGAAGATAACCAACAGGGACAGTGTCAGTTCTTTGTCAGCGACACTCCCGATAACTTTGAAAAGGTGGCAGAAATTTTCCTCGGAAGAAATATGGAACATTCCGCAACCCAGATTAACATTGAAAAGTATTAGTTAAGGAAACAGTAAATAATATGGAAACAGCAAATAAAAAGTATATTATAACTATGGTTGCTTCCCAGGAAGCAGGGGGAGAAAAAGACCGGACCAAGTTTACTGCCCCCGGTGAATTTTTTGAAGAAAACGGAGTAAAAATTGTTCGCTACAAGGAATTTTCAACTGAAAGCAAAACAAAGGACGACTACTACCTGAACACCATCAAAATTTTTAACGACAGCAAGGTTTCTGTAGCAAGAGAGGGCAGCCACACAACAAGACTTTTTCTTGAAAAAGATAAGCTCCACCGGTGCCACTTCCGCACACCCATGGGTGACCTTATGTTTGACGTGATGTGCACCAGACTTAACGACAGCCTGAATGATAAGGGCGGTGAGCTGGACGTTGCCTACAATCTTGACATTAACGGTCATGCATTAAGCCGCAACAGGTTTGTAATTACAGTTTTGGAGCAATAAATTTTTATATAACAGAACATTAAAACATAGTAACAAAACATAAATACATAGTAAAAGAAAAGGAAAATTAATATGTCAAAAACAGCTATGCTGGCTAAACAGCAAATGAAGAATGTTATTACATCTGCAATTAATAAGGCAATAGAAAAAGAAACACTCCCCCAAGGTGAAATTCCCGAATTTATCATTGAAACACCTGCCGACAAAACAAATGGAGATTTGGCTACAAATGCCGCAATGGTATCTGCAAAAGCCTTTAGAATGCCTCCATTTAAAATTGCGCAGGCTATGACGGAAAAGATAGAGTTAACAGATACATTATATGAA
>JAFLUK010000174.1 GCA_022508865.1 Oscillospiraceae bacterium
CACAGAGGTTGTCAATGCAATCAATAGCCTGTCTAAAAGAGTATTTGATGCAGCAACAAAATAAAATTTCACTTTACCCACCTTGTTTAGGTGGGTATTTTTATATCTGCAAAATAATTCACACCATAAGAACTATGCTGACAAAACACATAAGTTATTTAACGAAATAACAGAGTTTAATATTTGTTAAAAATTAAAACTTAAATAAAGTATTCACGAAAAAGTGAACAAATTTACAGCAAAATGCACAAATATCCATATTTATTTTCTACATAAAACTTTTAAAGCTGCACTTCCAAATACCGATTGATTGTGATATAATATTATTATAGTAAAATATGGAATTAAAAATTTTTTAATATTTGAAAAAATTATTTAAAGGATGTGTTGGCGATGTGTTGCTAATTTATAAAGATAAAAGTAGTTGAATATATAATAAAAAATAAATAGGAGGTTTATTATGAAAAAACTATTATCAATTACAATTGTTTTGATTATGCTGCTGGGACTAATACCAACAGTTGTTGCAGAGGAAACAAAAACTTACAAAATACGCTTTTTCCAATATGATGAATATGATTCTCTGTATCAACTGGATTATATTAATTTTTCCAACACAACAACTGAAATTCGGGAAGGCGAATCATATATTACAAAACTTTCTCCTAAAACAAATACTATTGAAATAGATACCCTTGTAGTTGTTATGGGAGAAAATACTCCTGTTTTTCCAACAAAAAATAATGATGGTTCATATCTCATTAATATTCCTAAGGTAAACGGAGATATTTGTATAGCGGTTTCAATAAGAGATATTGGTTTAGCTATGGAGGGGGGAAATGGCTATAATTATTACATTACAAATTTATCCCATGTATCTTCACAGTATTGTAATGAACTAAAAGAAAACAATCCTGAAATAGTAACAACACAGGTTAAACCTTGCGCAGTATGCTTTTTTGGAGATGTATTTACACCTGACGAAGGATATGAAATTGTAGATTTTAAAATAGCAATTTCAGATAATTTTAATGAAGAACGTAGAGATATAACCACGCAAGATGGCGTGATAACAAAAAATGCCGATGGCTCATATAAGATTTCAGTTTTTGGAACAGTATCTATGTATATTACCGCAGTTGCAGAGCCTATCGGCAGTTCTACTACAACACAACCACCTACCTATGTATCCGGACAGGAATACACCAGCGGTGACTATAAGTACAAAATCCTTGACGACGGAACAGCATCCATTACCGGGTATTTAGGCAAAAGTAATGATATAGTAATACCAAGTGAAATTGAAGGATACAAAGTTACTACAGTGGGTTGTAATGCAATACATGCTGTCCGCTATTTGAATAGTATTGTATTCCCTGATAGTATAGTTACTATTGAACGTGGTGCACTGGGTAAATGCACGTTTGATACTGTTACATTGGGTAAAAATGTAAGATATCTTGGTATCAGACCTTTAGATGGAGCAAAAGGAAAAAATATAGTAGTGTCTAAAGAAAATAAGTATTTTGCAAGCAAAAATGGTGTGCTTTTCAATAAAAAAATGACAAAACTGTTATGTTATCCACGATATAAATCAGATAGCAGTTATAATATACCTAAGGGTGTAAAGAGAATCGGCAGTAATGCTTTTGCCTTTAGCAATTATTTGAAAAATATTCACTTTCCTAAAACATTGAAAACTATAGAATCATATGCATTTCACTTCTGTAATAAACTGAAGAAAATTAATATACCGGTTAATGTAGTGTCAATTGAAAAATCGGCATTTACAAATTGTGGCAATGTTAAAAAACTGACTATTACTCCAAACAAAAAACTAAAAATAGGAGATAGCGCTTTTTCCTATATAGGTGTAAAATCTTTGACTGTGCCCAAAGTTACCGGAAAAGCTGTATTTGCCAATTGCAGCAATCTTAAGAGTATTAAAATTTCTTCTAAGGTAAAAACAATTAAATCCTATGAATTTTTTGAATGCAGAAGTCTTAAGACCGTAACTATTCCAAAGACAGTTACAAAAATCGGTAAGTACTCTTTAGGTTATAAAGAAGAGTATAATACCGGCAAGAATGTAAAAATAGAAGGCTTTACCATTAAGGGTAAAAAAGGCTCGGCTGCACAAAGATACGCAAAAAGAAACGGCTTTAAGTTTATAG
>JAFLUK010000175.1 GCA_022508865.1 Oscillospiraceae bacterium
ACCCCCGACCTGCTGATTACAAATCAGCTGCTCTACCAACTGAGCTACACCAGCAAATGTTTTTGCATTTCTCAGCGCTCATTTAATATATCATATGTGGGGGACATTGTCAACAACTTTTTTAAAATTTTTGCAAAATTTCTTTCTTTTCTGATTTGTTATTTGTACGGTTTTATTGTCTTTGGTGTTTTTTGCTATCTTTCTGCATACAATATTTTAAGACCAACCCCAAATACCAAATTAAAATTAAGTTGAAAGAAGTTTTTGTATGGAAATGAAAAGTAAGGTGTCTGTTTGCAGAAACAGGCTTATTTTGATTATGCTGCTGAATTTTTCCGATTGGCTGTGTACTATTACTCTTTTGAACTTTCAGGGTTTTTATGAGGTAAATCCTCTTATGCTGTCACTTTTGGACAAGCCCCTTTTGTGCTTTATGATAAAATGTATTTTGCCCCTTGTGCTCATTGGTTATATATATTATATACTTCCAAAAAGTACTTTGGGTATAGTTAAAATGGTAGGGATTATAATGCTTTTTCTTGGGGGATTTTATCTTCTCATAAATATTTTGCATATACTGAACTTCTCCATTTTGTTCATTTTGGAATAAGTTGTAAATAAAAGAGATATTTAATTCTTTTAAAGCACGAAAAAGCACAGTAATGGTGATACAATTATTGTGTATAATACGTCCGCCTGTGGCGCAGCCGGATAACGCAGCAGATTCCGATTCTGAAGATCGCAGGTTCGAATCCTGTCAGGCGGACCAGTTAATTATTTTATACATTTTTTTAATTTATATATTTTATATTGATACAAAAGAAGTAAGGAAGTGTGTGCGTATGAAACGAAAAATACCTACTTTGATTATTTGCGATGTTTTTCTTGCATTAATTCTTTTTGCAAAGGTTAATATCCGCAACTCTTTGCTTGCTGACATTGCAAACACTACAAGTAACACAGATGTGACAAATGCTCTTTGCGGAAACAATTGGGTTGCTGTGGCTGCTATGATTTGCATTAGTATTATAGCAGGGGTTATGGTTTTGTCAAAGACAAAAAACATTTCTCAACTTTTGGCTGATGTTGTGCTTGTAGGTCTGCCGGGAGCAATTCTTGCAATATGGTGGAGAGTTCTTGCTTTTACAGGCTGGGGATACTTTATCAGATATCAGGAAATGATGGCTTACATAGGTTCAATTATGGTAGGTGTTTGTATTTTAAAGGTATTAGTGTATTTTTTCAAAAAGGCTGATTGATATGGGTATCATCAGTAATATTAAGAACAGATACAGAGTTAACAAAAATGTCCTTTGGGTTATAAATACAATTCTTATTTTTTTAACAATGGCTGTGTGTATCTTTGCCGCTTTGTATAGTCTTATTTCTTTTCAGAGTGAGGAAAAATATGTTTTTTCCGGCATTATAACACTGACAGTTGCGGTAAATATCATTGCCTTTGTATGCAACAGAAAATATCTGAACACACCTGTTTCGGTGGTTGCAGTGGCGGCAACAGCCCTTTCTGTTTATATGATGATAATTTACTTTGACAGTATGTATTGGGCTGCCATTTTGTCCTCTGTTTCACTGATAATATACATCATAACCGTAATAATGGAATACAGAACGGCACGTTCAGAAAAATCCTTGGTAAAAATTGCAAAGGTTAAGCCTGATTTTGATTTCAGACCCGAGGACGTTATTGAAGAATATCGACTTTCCCTTAAATTAATTGAGGAAAAGTACAATATGGGCGAAAAGGACAGAGATGCCTTTGAAAAGGAAAAAGAGGGTCTGCTGTCTGACACTCATCATATTATGAGAAAATTTATTGACAGTAACAACGTAAGCCTTATTTTTAAGCTGGAAACACTTTATCAGGCAAAAAAGGAATGTATTATTGCAGAGGAAAGCTATCTTTTGTGGAAGAACTATCTCCTCAAGGATAATACAACAGCGGTGGAAACCAAGGCTGAAATAGAAAATCTCTACAAAAACGGAGGAATAAGCCAAGAGGACTATATTCACCATCAAGAACTGTTTATGAATGAATTTTAAGAACTTATCAAGCAAAATTTACGAAAAGTTTTAATACCAATTATTAAATATAAAAATAAGGCACATTTACAAGAGAGTTACTCTTGTAAATGTGCCTTTTATCAGTTG
>JAFLUK010000176.1 GCA_022508865.1 Oscillospiraceae bacterium
TAAGGATACTGACTTTGGTATTTATCCAATGGTTACTTCAAGCAACACTATTGCAGGATATGGTGCAGTTGGCGCAGGTGGTATTCCACCATATGAAATTAAAGATATTATCACCGTTGTAAAGGCATATTCAAGCGCAGTTGGCGCAGGTGAATTTGTATCTGAAATTTTCGGCGACGAAGCTGACGAACTCCGCAAAAGAGGCGGTGACGGCGGTGAATTTGGCGCTACAACAGGCAGACCTAGAAGAATGGGCTGGCTTGACCTTGTGGCTACAAGATACGGCTGCAGAGTACAGGGAGCAACACAGGTTGCATTTACAGTACTTGATGTTCTGGGTTATCTTGATGAAATTCCTGTTTGTGTAGGATACGAACTGGACGGTGAAGTCATTGATTACTTCCCATCTACTACAAAGCTCAAGAGATGTAAGCCTGTACTGGAAAAATTACCGGGCTGGAAGTGCGATATCGGCGGCATTAAAAAGTATGAAGATTTACCTGAAAATTGCCGTAAGTATATTGAATTTGCAGAAAAGGAAATCGGTGTTCCCATTACTATTGTTTCTAACGGTCCTGCAAGAGATGACATTATTTACAGATAATATAATAGGGGTGAAATAATGGCAAATATTAATGAGAAAATTCTTGTTCTTGATTTTGGCGGACAGTACAATCAGCTCATAGCAAGACGAGTACGTGACCATAATGTGTATGCCGAGATTAAGCCATATACTGTTGATATAGAAGAAATAAAAGCAGAAAATTATAAGGGAATTATTTTTACAGGCGGACCAAATTCAGTTTACGATATGAGTTCCCCTCATTATACAAGTGATATTCTTGACCTTGGTATTCCTGTGCTTGGTATTTGCTATGGTTGTCAGCTTATTACATATATGTGTAACGGTAAGGTTGAGTCAGCTAAAACCAGCGAATACGGTAAGATTGATGTTACTGTTACCAAGGAAAACAGCAAGCTGTTTAAAAATGTTCCAAAGGATAGTGTTGTATGGATGAGCCATACAGACTATATCAGTGAAGCTCCTGTTGGTTTTGAAATAACAGCGCATTCTGCAGACTGCCCTTGTGCAGCTTTGGAAAATGAAGAGAAGAAAATTTATGCCGTTCAGTTCCACCCAGAGGTAACACACACTGAATTTGGTAAGGTTATTCTTAAAAACTTTCTTTACGAAGTGTGCGAATGTAATGGCGAATGGCAGATGGACAGCTTTATTGAGGATACTGTTAATTCTCTTAAAGAAAAAATAGGTGATAAAAAAGTTGTTCTTGGCCTTTCAGGAGGTGTTGACAGCTCTGTTGCTGCAGCACTTTTAAGCAAAGCGGTTGGAAAGCAACTAACCTGTGTATTTGTTGACCAGGGTTTAATGCGTAAAAATGAGGGCGACTTTGTAGAAGAAACCTTTACAAAGCTGTTTGATATGAACTTTGTACGTGTTAATTGCGGAAAAGAGTTTATCTCTAAACTGAAAGGTGCAATCGACCCTGAGGAAAAAAGAAACATTATAGGTACAGAGTTCTACAAAGTTTTTTGGGATAAAATCAGAGAAGAGGCAGATGGCGGATTTTTTGCCCAAGGCACAATTTACCCTGATTGTATTGAAAGCGGTAAAGGCGATGCAGATAAAATCAAGACCCATCACAACAAGGTTAAAATGCCTGATGATATTAAGTTTGATGATGTTATTGAGCCTCTGTGCGACCTGTTTAAGGATGAAGTAAGAATTGTTGGTGAAAAGCTGGGAATTCCGAAGGAGCTTGTTTGGCGACAGCCTTTCCCTGGTCCCGGTCTTGGCGTAAGAATTATCGGCGAAATTACTGAAGAAAAAATCAAAGTTTTACAGGATGCAGATGCAGTATTCCGTGATGAAATCGCCAAAAGCGGAATATCACAGGATTTGAGCCAGTTTTTTTGTGTCCTTCCTAACGTAAAGACAGTTGGTGTTATGGGCGATCACAGAACATATGACCACCTTATTGCAATCAGAGCTGTAACAACAGACGACTTTATGACTGCCGATTTTGCAAGAATCCCTTATGACATCCTTGCAAGAGTAGCAAACAGAATTGTTAACGAGTGCGAACACGTCAATCGTGTGGTTTATGATATAACATCCAAACCCCCGGGAACAATAGA
>JAFLUK010000177.1 GCA_022508865.1 Oscillospiraceae bacterium
CTTACCAGCTTGTTACCACAGCCGTTAAGGGGAGTGTAAACAACCTTAAGACCTGCATCCTTGCAAAGTCCCTTGTTAACCTGCTGCTTTTTAACATTATCTATATATCTGTCATACACTTCGTCAGCAACATATTCAACAAGCCCCTGATTAATTGCTTCTTCAAGCTCCATTATCTTAACATCGTCAAACATATCAAGTTTTTGAATTTCGTCATAAACCAATCCTGCAGCTGTATCTGTCATCTGACAACCGTCTGCGCCATAAGCCTTGTAGCCGTTATATGCGGCAGGGTTGTGGGAAGCAGTAACCATAATACCTGCTTTACATCCCAAATCCCTTACAAGGAAAGACAGTACGGGAGTTGGCTGAAGCTCTGTTGTAATATATGTCTTAATTCCGTTTGCAGCAAGAACCTTTGCAGCTTCGTTCATAAATACATCAGCCTTAATTCTGCTGTCGTGGCTGATAGCTACAGTACCGCCGCCAAATGTTTTGTTAACATAATTTGCAAGTCCTTGAGTAGCCTGACGTACAACATAAATATTCATTCTATTAGTACCTGCACCGATAATGCCTCTCAGACCTGCTGTTCCAAACTCAAGATTTCTATAAAATCTTTCGTGAATTTCTTCTTCGTTTCCCTCAATAGAATTTAATTCTTCAATTAAATCCTTATCTTCCTTTGCCTTTTCACGCCATACATTATATAAAGTCTTGTAGTCCATTCTCTTTTCTCCTTTAAGTAGTTGTGTACCTTTGTGCAGCTAGCTAAAGCCGAAAAAGTATTGAAACTATTGGATGAATAACATTTTTAGTAAATAAAAATAAAAACTCACTCACTAAAATATACCATAAATTCAGGTTCCTATCAACAATTTTTTGATTTTTTATGAAATTCATATAACATTATAGGCAAAAATTAAGATAAAAATGTTGATTTATTATTCTAAATATTGTATAGTAATAAACAGTGTTATGGAAAGGAGTAGTTTTTATGGAAAATAACAATAGAAAAGATACGAATGTAAATGAAGATTTAGTTCAGCAGGAGAATGAAAACTTAATTCCTGAAACAGAAAACGAAACAGAGGAGCAAGAAGCACAGGGTTATGTAGCCCAGTTTGACGACATTGAGGGTCTTACTGACGACTATACTGTTACAGTGACAGAGCCTGAAAAGAAAAAATTTTTTATTTTCAGATATATTAACCCAAGTATATTTGTTGCAATCTGTGTATTTTTAGCAGCACTTCTTGCCTTTGGAGCATATTACATCTTTGGCGCAAAGACAATTACAGGTACTTGGATTTACACAATAGAAAATCAAACTGCTTCACCTGATGAAGTGGATTCTGTTGAACAGTACTATGTGTTTGAATCTGCCGACAGCAACGGCAGCGGCAAGCTCTATACCTACTATGACGGCGCAGAGCAGAGCAGTGACTATACAGTTACAAGTGACGGAGATAAAAAAATCCTTAAGCTTGGTAATTCCGAGTTTACCTATGAGATTGAGGGTATCAAGCTTTTTGGCAACGCAACTCTCAAGCTTACAATGCCGGGACAGACCGACCCAACAACAGGTCAAACAACAGAAGAACATACGATTGAGCTTGTTCAGGGTAAATCACCTGATTATGAAGATCAGTCAATGGATAACTACAACACAGACGATAAGCTGATTGGCACATGGGAAGCCGACAGGAGCTCATTATATTATGGTTATTATTTGGTTGAATATACAGAAAAAATTACCATAATGGATAGCGGTGTTCTCAAAATCAGCTATGAAAACGAAGAACTTGGTTTAAGTAATGCAGTATACTATGCTTATACTGTAAAAAATGGTAAACTGACTATTCAAAGAGTAACAAGTGATGATAAGGATACTGTTGAATATACCGTAAAAGATGGTAAGCTTACATTTGTAGACAAAACTGCTAATTCTATGTTCTACGATCAGGTGTTTGGCGATGTGACCTATTACACAGAGGGCAACAAGCCAAAGGAAACACAGACCGAAACTACAAATGCAAAAGAAACAACAGCAGAGGACACTACCAAAAACACAAAGGCTGATAAATAATTATAAACAACAAAAGAAAAATAATTAAAACAATCCCCAAGGGCT
>JAFLUK010000178.1 GCA_022508865.1 Oscillospiraceae bacterium
TATAAATATTAAAAGGAGATACATTATGGAAAGAATAACATCATTTTCTGTTGATCATAACAAACTTGAACCGGGGGTATATATTTCTCGTATTGACGGTGACATTGTCACCTACGATTTAAGATTTATCAAGCCAAACACTCCTCCCTTTCTTGACATTAATGCAATGCATACCATTGAACACCTTTTTGCAACCTATGCACGAAACGGCGAATTAAAGGACAATGTAATCTACTTTGGCCCCATGGGATGTTGCACAGGCTTTTATCTTCTTATGAGAGACACAAACCACAGCGAAGCGCTAAAATATATTAAATCAACAATATACGATTGTATGAATCATAGTGGTGAAATTCCCGGAACGCAAAAAATCGAGTGCGGTAATTATCTTGCTCACGACAGTGAAAAAGCACATAATTCCTTGACAGAATTCTACAATAGAATTAAAGAATTGCAAGAGGAAGATTTATTCTATTAACGAAAAAACCTATTTTTTATAGTAAAATTACATACAATTTAATATTTTCTCCTTAATCATTAGTTCATATTTAACAAATTTGTTTTTCAGTTATTGCAAAACTGTTACAAAATGATATAATTATATTTGAAATTTGTTACAAAAATGTAATCAAAACACATTGATTAAGGAGTTTTTTATTTGAGTACAAAGTTTATCAGCGTAAACGGATTTGCAAAAATCGATGGTCTGGAAACAAGTAAACAGAGAAAAAGAACTACAAAAACAAAGAAGTCAAAAGTTATTAACGGAGCGGTAGGTATTCTGCTGACAATATTATTCTTTATATTTATTGTTCCTGTAAAGTCTGTTAAGAATTTTTCTTTAAAAGAATTTATTTCTTCCCTTACACTTAAAAAGGCAATTTGCAATATCCTGTGCCCTATAATGGCTCTTATGATTTTTGCCATTACAGTGGGATATTGGACAAATTATGTTGACTTTGGTCTTGCAGTACAGTGCAGAGGTAAATCGGTTGCAACTGTTACAGATACAGGTGTACTGGAAAAAGCAAAGGAAATCACAAACGACAAACTTACAGAGGGTGTCAATGTTTCTTTCATTCCCGTTTATCAGATGTCTGTTATAAATGGCGGCAACTCGTCTGCAAGGGCAGATTTAATCTCTGACAAAATGATATCTACCGACAATTCCGTATCTAACAACGCTGCCGGTCTTTACATTAACAACAAGCTGATTGGCGCATGCAAATCACAAGCAGAGCTCACTGGGGCTCTCAACAGCTTTTTAGCCGATGACATTGCATATTACGATGATGAAACAGATGTTGAATTTTACAACAATATTGAGGTAAAAAGCGGTATCTTTAATAATGATGACATTGTATCTGTTGAGGATATTATTAAGAAGGCAGAAAAGAAAAATCTTTTGCAGGTTCTTGTAAAAACAGATATTGTAATCAAAGAAACTACCCCCTACTCCACCAAGATTAAGACAGACAAAAGCAAAGGTTCTTACTACTCAAAGGTAGTAAGAAGCGGCAAAAACGGAAAGCAAAAAACAACATACAGAGTATCCTATCTTGACGGCAAGCAGATTGATGCAGTTATTACAAAAATCAAGACTGTTAAAAAGCCTGTTAATAAGGTTGTTATAAAGGGCAAAAATTCGGGTTCATCACAGAGCTACACATCTTCTGTAAGTAATCAGGGATTTATGTGGCCTGTCCCCTCTGTTCACACTATATCTTCAGGCTACGGCTACCGTGACTATGGGGAATTCCACACAGGTATTGACATTGCCGACGGAAGTTGCTACGGCGCAACTATTGTTGCTTCTATGTCAGGCACAGTTGAGTGGGCTGGCTATGATGACTCCGGTTACGGAAACTATGTTATCATCAACCACGGTAACGGCTACAAAACTCTTTACGGCCACTGCTCTGCTGTTTATGTAAGCACAGGACAGAGTGTATCTCAAGGGCAGTCAATTGCAGCAATCGGCAACACAGGTCAATCCTATGGTGCTCACCTCCATTTTGAAGTGAGAACAGGCGACCGGAGAAGTGACAGACAAAATCCAATGAACTATGTCACTAACTAAATAAAGCAGAACATAACTATCAAATCCTTCGGTAT
>JAFLUK010000179.1 GCA_022508865.1 Oscillospiraceae bacterium
TTGGCTCTGATAGACCGCATAAAGTATAAATGTGTGCTGTCTTGTTTGGTTACCTAAAATATCCTCTTTAATCAGCTTATCGCCTGTTGGGGATAAACCATAATTAGTAGGTTGAGGCTCTGTAAAGTCTATGTAAATATTGTTGCAAACCTCTTGTATTTTGGGGTAGTTTTGCAATATATTTCTTACCGCTTCAATTATATTCATTCTGCTTTACCTCCTGCAATTTTGCTTGCACCTTTGAGAATAGCGGATTTGTTATCCGCTTTCATCCTTTCAAACCACATTTTACCTGCCTTTGGATGTCTGCTTGCGTTAAAGTTTAAATCCTTGTCAGTAAGCACCTTGCTTTCACCACTCTTGGCATAAGATGAGCCGGTGGATGGAGAAACCATAAGTTTGCCGTAATACAAATACCTTGCATATGGCGTATTTTGGTGAATTTCTCCGCTACCTATTTTTGTGCCAATGTTAGCCGATTTATATAAAACACCGTTAAGCGTTGGTGTGTAAGGTCCCATAAGCCTTATGCACTCACTGTCAACAAACCTTTGTGCCTTAATAAACTGCTCTGTCCTCAACTTGCTAAAATTCTTCGTCCACTTTAAATTTAAGTATCCGTTAGGGGTATTAATGCTTTTATTTTTCGGCTGACTTATCCTCATTCAATCACCTACTTTGCACAAATTTTGATATGCTGCATACTCTTACTGCCATATAGTTTTCTGTCAATAGAGGACACTGTAACAAACTTATGCTTTTCTCTAAAGGCTTTCATGCACTCCGATACTGTTGCAGGACTGGTGTTGTCAAAAACAAAATCACACATACCCTTAACAAGCATATCTTTTGAAATATTCTGCGGTGTTACGTCCATATTAGGATAAACATCTGGGAACAGTATAGCAGAGGGTGTAATATACATATCCTCCGCATATATATACACTGTAACGCTGTCGGCATTTTGCAAACCGCTTTTAATAACATTGCTTGCCTTGTTCTCCTGCCAGTGGCAAGAGCCGATTAAATATCTGTCAAAACCTATCCCATTTACCCTGTAAAGGGTACAAGGGGTTTCACCCTTAATCATATGCACCTCGATATAAAAGCCCTGTATCATTAAGCCAAGCCTTAATAACAGACTGTATACCACGGTTTAGATTTTGATTTCTTACTTCTCCGCTTTCGTACGACCTTGACATATCTCCAACGCTTTCGGATATAATGCCGTTGTCGGAGTTGATATTATCAAACTTATACAGCAGTTCAGCAATCTCACAAGCACACATTTTTACACATTCGGGTATTTCTTCCTTAATGTTGTCAAAGGTGTGTGCTTTTATAATCTGTGAGGATTTACGAACATAGAAGGAAAAAGAAGCGGTGTCAATGACCGCTTTTTTACCGCAACAATATTCATTTTTGTAAAATTCATAATCTGCATAAATCAATATTTAACATCCTTACTTTTTGATTTTCGCAATGACAACTTTTGACTGGTCAGAAAGGCTAACAACATAATGCTTGTCTACCGAAATATTTGTCTTTCTTGCAAGTGTTACCCTGTCTGTTTCAACATTTGTATCACGTTTCAGATATACTGTAAGTGCCGCTGTTTCTTCCTCTGTCTCGTTATCCTTTGTCAGCTTTACAATAGGATTAAAATAACAAGGTGTTGAAACCTGTGTTACTTTGTCTCCTTCTTTTGCGCTTGGAAGTGATCTCTGAACTTCGGCAATATTTGAACCGGTTGTAGCTGTGCCTGATGCTTCATCAAACTTATACCATTTGTTAAAAAGAGGAACTTTCTTTGAAGGTACGATTCTTGTGTTTGCAATCATACCTATTTCACCTGACATCATAACGTTATTAGGATATTTGTCGGCAGAAATAAAGTCACTGTCCTTACGAAGCTGTGTAATCTGTTTCGGATGCACAAACATAACCTTATCTGTATTTACTTCTTCTTCAAACAAATCTATCGCGTCAACAATTACACCATATTTAATTGTTGATGTTGAGCCGTCATAAGCAAGCTGGGCTGTTTGAAGTGCATCCATAGCATC
>JAFLUK010000018.1 GCA_022508865.1 Oscillospiraceae bacterium
TCGGGGGATTTTTTATAATAATCTATTATTTTGAAAGAAGTTCTTTAATTCTTCTTACCGCTTCAATTGTGTTATCTCTGTCGCCAAAGGAAGTAAGACGGAAGTAGCCTTCACCATTCTTACCAAAGCCCTCGCCGGGAGTACCAACAACATTTGCGTTTTCCAAAAGATAGTCAAAGAATTCCCAGCTGCTCATACCATTAGGGCACTTAAGCCAAATATATGGTGAGTTTTTACCACCTGTATAGTAAATACCAAGCTCATCCATAGCGCCTGCAATAATCTTTGCATTTTCCTGATAATAGCTGATATTTTCCTTAAATTGCTTTTGTCCTTCTTCAGAAAGCACTGCAGCAGCCGCACACTGAACAGGCCAGGAAACACCGTTGAACTTTGTAGCTTCTCTTCTGTACCACAGCTTGTAAATATTTTTGCCGTCTCTTTCCAGTTCCTTTGGAATTACTGTGTAGCCACAGCGGGTACCTGTGAAGCCGGCTGTCTTTGAAAGTGAGCAAAGCTCAATTGCACAGGTTCTTGCACCCTCAACTGCAAAAATACTTCTTGGTGAATCGTCTGTGATGAACGCCTCGTATGCTGCATCGTAAATAATAACTGCATCGTTTTTATTTGCATAGTCAACCCACTTTTTCAACTCATCATATGAATATGCAGAGCCTGTAGGATTGTTTGGGGAGCAGAGATAGATAATGTCTGCCTTCACATTTTCGTCAGGCATTGCGGCAAAGCCGTTTGCCTCGTTGCTATCGGCATAAATAATCTTTCGTCCTGCCATAATGTTGCTGTCAACATAAACGGGATAAACAGGGTCTGTTACAAGAACAGTGTTGTCCTTGTCAAAAATATCGCCGATGTTACCTGAGTCTGACTTTGCACCATCCGTAATCATAATTTCAGAAGCATCAACTTTTACGCCAAAGGTTGCATAATAATCGGAAACTGCTTGTCTTACAAACTCATAGCCCTCATAATCTGGATAACCCTTGAATGTATCCTTGTTTGCCAGGTCGTCAGCACCCTTTTTAATTGCATCTGTTGCAATCTTTGGCAGTGGCAGTGTAACGTCGCCTATACCCAGCTTAATAACCTTTTTGTCAGGGTTTGCTGCACAATATTCGTTAACTCTCTTTGCAATTTCTGCAAAGAGATAGTTTGGAACTAAATTGTCAAAATTCTTATTTACCTTCATTTTTATACTCCTATCTCTTGAGAATTGTTTTAAAAAACAAATTACTTTTCTTCCAATGACGCTTTAATAAATTCTCTGAATACAGGATGGGCTGCTGTCGGTCTTGACTTAAATTCAGGATGATACTGAACACCAACATAAAATCTGTTTGCAGGGATTTCCACAGCCTCTACCAGCATACCGTTTGGAGAAGTACCGCAGATTGTCATTCCGTTTTCTTCAAAAGCCTGACGGAATTCGTTATTAAATTCATAACGGTGACGATGTCTCTCTGCAACCTCTGCTTTACCGTAAGCCTGTTCAAGCATTGAGCCCTTCTTTACCTTACAGGGATATGCGCCAAGACGCATTGTACCGCCCTTTGTAACAACGCCCATCTGTTCTTCCATAATATCAATTACCTTGTGAGCGCTTTCGGGAGCGAGTTCGCCTGAATTTGCATCGTCATATCCAAGGACGTGACGGGCAAATTCAATAACTGCAACCTGCATACCAAGACAAATTCCAAGGTAAGGAATGTTATTCTTTCTGGCATATTCAGCCGCCTTGATTTTACCTTCAACACCACGTGAACCGAAGCCGCCGGGAACAAGAATACCGTCAACATCGCCAAGTAAATCATCAACTGTATAATCTGTAATAAGCTCTGTGTCCACCCATTTAATGTCAACAAAAGCCTTGTTTTCGTAACCTGCGTGGCGAAGCGCCTCGGCAACGGAAAGGTAAGCATCGTGGAGCTTTACATATTTTCCGCAAAGGGCAATTTTAACAGTTTTTTCTCTGGAGTTAATTCTCTCCAGCATATCGTGCCATTCCTTCATATTGCCCTTGGGAGCATTAATATTCAGTTCACGGCATACAACGTCACAGAAGTTTGCTTTTTCAAGCATAAGAGGTGCTTTGTAAAGAACAGGAATAGTAATATTTTCGATAACACAGTCAGGCTGAACATTACAGAACATTGCAATTTTCTTAAAAATAGACTGTTCAAGAGGCTTGTCGCATCTGAGCACAATAATATCAGGGTTAATACCCAGAGCTCTCAACTCTTTAACAGAGTGTTGAGTCGGCTTACTTTTGTGCTCCTCACTACCGGCAATGTATGGTACAAGGCAAACGTGAATAAATATGCTGTTACCCTTGCCCACTTCAAGATTCACCTGACGGATAGCTTCAAGGAAAGGCTGTGACTCAATGTCACCAACAGTACCGCCGATTTCTGTAATAACAACATCGGCATCTGTATTTTTACCAACCTGATAGATAAAATGCTTGATTTCGTTTGTAATGTGAGGAATTACCTGAACAGTTTCTCCAAGGTAATCTCCTCTTCTCTCCTTATCAAGAACATTTGAATACACCTTACCTGTGGTAAGGTTAGAAAACTTATTTAAGTCTTCGTCAATAAATCTTTCGTAGTGACCAAGGTCAAGGTCGGTTTCTGCGCCGTCCTCCGTAACATAAACCTCACCGTGCTGGAAGGGGCTCATTGTTCCCGGGTCAACATTAATATAAGGATCAAGCTTTTGTGCTGCAACCTTCAGACCTCTTGCCTTTAGAAGTCTGCCCAATGATGCTGCTGTAATACCCTTGCCAAGACCGGACACAACGCCGCCTGTAACAAATATATACTTTGTAGGAATCTTGCTCATTTTATTTCCTCCTGAATAATACCTATCCTGATTTTTACTAAAATATCTTAAATTTCTACTGTGCCCTCAAATACCTTTTCCGCATCACCTGTCATATAAACGGTGTCGTCGGTGTATCTGATTACAAGGTCGCCGCCCTTGAGTTTAATAGTAATATCTTCACCCTTTTTACAGAATCCGTTTTCACATGCTGCAACTGCAACTGCACAAGCGCCTGTACCGCAAGCCCATGTTTCTCCTGAACCTCTCTCCCATACTCTCATCTTAAGTGTATGGTCATCAAGCACCTTAACAAACTCTGTATTTACTCTTTCAGGGAACAACTTGTCTAACTCAAACTTTGGTCCGATTTTTTCCAAATCCACTGTGTCAACATCCTTGTCTATAAATACAACACAGTGTGGGTTACCCATTGAAACACAGGTAATGTTGTAGCTTTCGCCGTCAATTTCATAGGGCTCATTAACAATTTTGTCCTTGCCCTCCATTGCAACAGGGATTTCCTCGGGTGTAAGGATTGCCTTACCCATATCAACCCTAAGGGATTTAACCTCCCCATCTCTGGTGTATGCCTTCAAATTCTTTATACCGGACAATGTTTCAATGGTGATTTCGTCCTTTTCCTTAATATTAACCATACCATGGTCATAGAGGAACTTGCCTACGCAACGGATACCGTTACCGCACATTTTACCTTCAGAACCGTCCAGATTAAACATTCTCATTTTTGCATCAGCCTTGTCACTTGGGCAAACAAGGATAATACCGTCGCCGCCAATGCCAAAATGTCTGTCAGAAAGTCTTACGGACAATGCCTCGGGATTGTTAATTTTCTGGTCAAAAGTACTGCAATAGATGTAATCGTTGCCAATGCCGTGCATTTTAGTGAACTTTAATTTCATCTTTTCATCCCTCATATTGTTAATGTCAACAAGCTCTGTGCTTATCTGACTGTACTTACTCTTGAGGCAGTCTGCAAGGGCATTTGCTGTATCAATAGATGTGAGACAAGGAATATTTCTTTCAACAGTTTTTCTTCTGATTTTAACAGAGTCTCTTTCAGGCATTCTGCCCTTTGCCGATGTTGAAATTACATATTGTACCCTACCGCTTTCAATAAGTCTTAAGGTGTTGTCGTTTGCATCCTCGTGGATTTTCTTAACAGAAACAGCAGGAATTCCGTAGTTTCTTAAGTATTCTGCTGTACCCGTTGTGGCATAAATCTTAAAGCCAAGGTCAAGGTACTTTTTAGCAACATCACCGATTTCACACTTATCGCTGTTTCTTACGGTGATAAACACGCCGCCGCCACGCTTCATTTTGTAGCCTGCACCAATAAGACCTTTGTAGAGAGCCTCTTCCAGCGTGCTTGCAATACCAAGAACCTCACCTGTTGACTTCATTTCGGGACCAAGGTGGTTATCAACATTGATAAGCTTTTCAAAGGAGAATACAGGAACCTTTACTGCTACATAAGGGCTTTTTCTGTAAAGTCCTGTGCCGTAGCCCATATCCTTTAGTTTTTCTCCAAACATTGCCCTTGTGGCAAGGTCAACCATTGGTACACCTGTTACCTTACTGATATATGGAATCGTTCTTGATGAACGTGGGTTAACCTCAATAACATATAGCTCATTTTCGTAAATAAGGTACTGTATGTTAACAAGTCCCTTTGTCTGGAGGGAAAGTGCAAGACTTCTTGATGATTTAACAATGGTGTCTGTCATTTCGTCAGAAATGTTCCATGCAGGATAAACTGCAATTGAGTCACCCGAGTGAACACCTGCTCTTTCAACGTGCTCCATAATGCCGGGAATAAGGATATCCTCGCCGTCACAGATTGCATCAACCTCAATTTCTGTGCCCATCATATACTTATCAATAAGCACAGGGTTTTCTATATTTTGTGCAAGGATGATAGCCATATACTCCTTAACATCAGCCTCGTTAAAGGCGATAATCATATTCTGACCGCCCAGAACATAAGAAGGTCTTAAAAGTACAGGATAACCAACCTTGTCCGCAATTTCCAAAGCCTCTTCACAGTTCATAACCGTAAAGCCCTTTGGTCTTTTTATATTATATCTTTCGAGGAGTTCATCAAATCTTTCTCTGTCCTCTGCCATATCAATAGCATCGGCAGAAGTACCCAGAATCTGAATTCCGTTGTCGGAAAGATATTTTGTAAGCTTGATAGCTGTCTGTCCGCCAAATGCAACCACTGCGCCAACAGGTTTTTCTGTTTTGATGATGCCCATTACATCTTCGTTTGTAAGAGGTTCAAAGTAAAGTCTGTCTGCAGTGTCAAAGTCTGTTGAAACAGTTTCCGGATTATTATTTACTATAACAACGTCAAAGCCTGCCTTTTTAAGTGACCATACACAGTGAACAGATGAATAGTCAAACTCAATACCCTGACCGATTCTGATAGGACCTGAACCAAATACAATTACAGTCTGTTTACCTGAATTTTTCTCTTTAATAAACAGCTCTGCCTCATTTTCTTCATCAAATGTGCTGTAGAAGTAAGGAGTTTCTGCATCAAACTCTGCTGCACAGGTATCAACCATTTTGTAAACAGGTGTCAGGCTGTATTTGCATTCTTCACCTGTAAATGCCTCAATAGTTCTGTCAAGGAAGCCCAGGTTTTTAGCCTTAATATAGGTCTCTTTGCTAATGTTTCCCTCTTTAAGTATATTCTCCATATCCGAAAGAAGAATTAGCTTATTTAAGAACCACTCATCAATAAGGGTGATTTCGTGAATTTTATCAACAGAAATTCCACGCTTAAGTGCCTCGAACACACAGAAAATCCTGAGGTCATCACAGATTGTAAGTCTTTCAATAATATCCTCATCACTCATTTTTGCAAAGTGCTTATCGTTAAGGGTATCGTGAGAAATTTCTGCGCCGCGAACAGCCTTCATAATAGCTTGCTCAAAGGTTGGGGCTATAGCCATAACCTCACCGGTAGCCTTCATCTGTGTGCCCAATGTTCTCTTTGCATATACGAATTTATCAAAAGGCCATTTGGGGAATTTAACAACAACATAGTCAAGTGCAGGTTCAAAGCAAGCATAAGTTGAGCCTGTAACTGCATTCTTGATTTCTCCCAGTGTGTAGCCGATTGCAATTTTTGCTGCAACCTTTGCTATAGGGTATCCTGTTGCCTTGGAAGCAAGTGCAGAGGAACGTGAAACTCTTGGGTTAACCTCAATAACAGCATATTCAAAGCTTTCTGGATTAAGAGCAAATTGACAGTTACAACCGCCCTCAACACCCAGTGCCTGAATTATATTCAGAGATGCTGAACGAAGCATCTGATATTCCTTGTCGGCAAGTGTCACTGCAGGAGCAATAACAATTGAGTCACCAGTGTGAACACCTACAGGGTCAAAGTTTTCCATTGAGCAGACTGTGATTACATTGCCGTCCGAATCACGGATAACCTCAAACTCAATTTCTTTCCAACCGGCTATACACTTTTCTACCAAAACCTGTGATATTGGTGAAAGTTCCAAACCGTTTGATGTAATTTCCCTAAGTTCTTCCTCGTTATTAACAATACCTCCGCCTGTACCGCCAAGGGTAAATGCAGGACGGATAATAACAGGATAGCCGATTTTGTCAGCAAATTCCACAGCCGACTCCACATCATTTACAACAAGCGAGGGGATAACAGGTTGTCCGATGGACTCCATTGTATCCTTAAACATCTGTCTATCCTCGGCCTTGTCGATTGTTTCGGGATTAGCGCCAAGGAGCTGAACACCGTGCTTTTTAAGGAAACCTTCCTTTGCAAGCTGCATTGACAAGGTAAGACCTGTTTGTCCGCCCAGGGTAGAGATTAGTCCGTCGGGCTTTTCCTTTTCTATAATTCTCTTTACAATCGGAAGTGTAAGAGGCTCTATATATATTTTATCAGCCATTGCATTGTCTGTCATAATTGTTGCAGGGTTTGAATTGACAAGCACAACCTCAAGACCTTCTTCCTTGAGAGCACGACAAGCCTGTGTGCCGGCATAGTCAAACTCGGCAGCCTGACCAATAACTATCGGTCCTGAACCGATAACCATAACTTTCTTTAAATCCGGTTTAATAGGCATTTATATACATCCTTTCAATACCTTAAATGTAATTATCCTAAAAATCTATATGTAACTGATGGAAGAATTAAATCAGTCCATCATACTGATAAACTTATCAAACAGGAACGCTGTGTCCTGTGGTCCGCCGCAAGCTTCAGGATGGAACTGAACTGAAAATGCAGGCATATCAAGATATGTAACACCTTCACAAGTGCCGTCATTGCCGTTCACAAAGCTGACCTTTGCGCTCTTTGGCAAACTGTCGTTTACAACAGCATAGCCGTGGTTCTGGCTTGTAATATAAATTCTGCCTGTTTCCAAATCCTTTGCAGGCTGGTTTGCACCTCTGTGACCGTAATGAAGCTTTTCTGTAGTTGCTCCCTGTGAAAGAGCCATAAGCTGGTGCCCAAGGCAAATACCAAAGGTTGGAATTTTCTTCTCACAAAGCTTTTTAAGCTCTTCTATAATTTCTGTATTTTCTGTTGGGTCTCCCGGTCCGTTGCTGAGCATAATGCCGTCGGGATTCATAGCTACAACCTGCTCACAAGTTGTGTTTGCAGGAACAACGGTAACATCACAGCCTCGCTTTACCAGCTCTCTGCAAATATTTTCCTTTGCTCCAAAGTCCATAAGCACAACCTTTTTCTTGTGAGTTTCGCTTTCAAAGAGCTCATTTTTGTCTGTTGTAACCGAGGCTACAGCCTTTGTTACACTGTAGGACTTAAGCTCCTGTAAATCACGTTCCAGATTATCAAGGCTGTATGTTAATTTACAGTTCATAACACCGTATTCTCTCACTATCCTTGTAAGACTTCTGGTGTCGATATCATATAATCCCGGGATGTCTGTATCTTTTAAAAAGGTGTCAAGTACGCCCTCACAACGAAAATTGGAAGGTTCCTGACACCAGTTTCTTACGATATAAGCCTTAAGAGCGGGCTTTTTACTTTCAAAATCAGAAGGAATAACCCCATAATTGCCAATTAAAGGGAATGTCTGAATAACCACCTGACCATAATAACTGGGGTCGGTAAGTGTTTCAAGATAACCTGTCATAGCTGTTGTAAAAACAAGTTCTCCTGTAGTTTCTTTTTTTGCACCAAAGGATTTGCCTTCAAAAACTTTTCCGTTTTCAAGGATAAGGTACGCCCTAGAGTCCATAAAATCCACATTCCTTTCGTAAAAAATATTAGTTTTCATAGGTTTTGAGCACACGCAGAGCAATCTCGTGCTTACTTTTACGCAAATTCATTGCCTGCTTCTCAATGTAGTGATGCGCCTGGCTTTCCGACATACGCAGATTTTGCATAAGCACCAGCTTGGCACGGTTAACAAGCTTAATGGTTTCCACCTGATTTTTCAGCTTGTTATTTTCACTAACCACACTTTTCATTCTCTTTTTAAAACATTCAGAGAACAAAAGGTAATGATGAAAAAGATGCTTGTTAATCGGCTTGGAGATAATCAAAATACCGTTGGATGTCATCATCTGCACCACTTCATCGGATTTATTCTCCTGCACAATTACCATAATGCTTGCTGTTGTAGTACAGGCACAGTGAATGGCAAGCTCCAGACCGGTTTCATTTTGCAGCGGAGTATTTATTACAATCAGCTCAATTTGATTTGCCGAGATATACTCCGTTGCCTCCTCCGAGGTCTGTGCCGTTACTACGTCCTCAAAGCCCTCGTCGGCAAGAAGTGCCAACAGAGCCTTTATGTTACTTAAGTTTTTTGATACAACAATTGCATTTTTCACATAAATCACTCACTATATTTTATACTATAAAATCTATGTAGATATTGCATATTAGAATTATAATAAAAATTTTTCTCTCAAAAAGACTGCAATACAGAAATTTCTGCATTACAGTCCTTAAAATTATACAAATTTACCTGTGCCGAAAGTATCAATCATACATTTCGCCAAAGGGATTGTTTGACTTTGGAACAAGAATATAAAAATCGTGGTCAAGAATTTTCTTCTTATCCTCTTCAAAGTACTTGCAATACTCTGTAAGCTCCTTGTCAATTTCCTTGAGTTGGGTTTTATTTGCCTTAAAGGCAACAATATTCTTTGGCATATTTCTCGGCAGTTTATCCTTTGTACAACGGATAAACATTTTACCGCCGTGCATACCGTTACCGCAGAATGGAGCAACAGGGTCTGACTGACGGGTGTTCATACCCAGCACAATAATCTTTCCTCCTGCCTGATATTCACCCAGGAAGGAGCCTGCCGCACCGCCGATTACAATTACAGGCACTTTGTCCTGATAGGATTTCATATGAATACCTGTTCTGTAGCCTGAATTGCCGTGAACAAAAATTTTACCGCCACGCATGGCATAGCCTGTACCGTCACCTGCATTGCCGTGCACCACAATAGTACCGTCATTCATTGTGTCACCGGTAGCCTCCTGACAGTTTCCGTTAACTGTAATGTTACTGCCGTCAAGATAGTATCCCAAACCGTTGCCCGGTGTACCGTTAATGGTAAATTCCTTACCGCTTGAGCCCGAGGCAATAAATCTCTGTCCGAAGCACTCATCAATAACTATTTTCTTGTCAGTGGTTTCTCTCACCATATCATTCAAATCTTTGAAAAACATTGTTTTAGCCACAATTTTCATTAGTGAGCACCTCCCAACTTCTCTGTTCTGTCCTTACGGCTGAATGCCATAAGAACAGGCTTTTCCTTAACAAGGTCAAAATCAATATCATCAAGGTTCTTCTTTTCTCTGATTATTGATGTATAAATACCTGCATTTGCGGTGTCGCCAATAAGGATATATCCTACAAGACGGTTATTCTTCACATACAGCTTTTTATATGTTTCTTCCTTAATATCCTCATAACATTCGCCTTCGTAGATACCTGCTGTGATGATATGATAGCCAAAGAAGCCGATTGCATTCATAGGAATAGCCTCATCAAACACAGCATTGCCGCCTGCCATATTGATACCTGCTGTTTCGCCCTGTCTGTAGGCATTTGGCAAAAGGGCAAGAATTCTGTTTATATCTGCAACAATGTCGTGACATTCTGTACAGTCACCTGCGGCATAAATATCCTTGAGGGTTGTTGCGCTGTCGTCACCGATAACAATACCTCTGTTTACCTCACCGCCTGCTTCCGAAACAAGCTCTGTGTTCGGTCGCACACCAACTGCCAGCACAAGCACATCAAAGTCAACTGTTCTGCCGCTGTTTTTGTAGGTTGCAGTGTTTTCCGTAAAGCTTGCAACACAGTCATTAAGAGTAAATGTTACTCCCTTTTCTTCCAGCTTTTTCTGAACCATAGCGGCTCCCTCTGTATCAAGGATAGATGGCAGAATTCTGTCTGCAAGGTCAACAACTTCAATGGACTTTACTCTGTCTGCAATACCCTCAACACATTTAAGGCCGATAAGACCTGCCCCTACCACAAGAACTTTGCTGTCCTTATTAATAGCCTTTTCCAATGCCCTTGCATCGTCAAGTGTCATAAAAGTAAACTTACTTTTTACATTATCCAAACCCTCCATAGGGGGGATAAACGGACGTGAGCCTGTTGCCACCAACAGCTTATCATATTTTATATTACTGCCGTCATCAAGGTTAACACGCTTGTTCATCTTATCAATAGACATTGCTTTTTTACCAAAGAGAACTTCAACATTGTTGTCCTTGTAAAAACTGTCGGGACGATATTTCATCTTATCTTCTGTAGTTTTGCCGTACAGAAGATAAGAAATAAGCGGTCTGCCATATGTATGGTGGGGTTCATCTGTGATAATAGTGATTTTGTTTTTCTTATCAAGCTGTCTGATACCCTCAACACAGGCTATACCTGCTGTAGAATTTCCGATAATTACATAATTCACTACTATTCACCTCATCTTTCTTCATAAACAATAGCCTGATTCGGACAGCCCTGAACACAGGCAGGCTCCATACCGTTTTGTGTACAAAGCTCGCACTTCTGTATAACGCCTGTACCTGATGGTGTAATACAACCATAGGGACAGCTTAACACACAGGTAAAGCAACCAACGCACTTGTCCTGATTTACTCTTACAATACCGTCGTCACCCTTTGTAAGAGCACCTGAAATACATCCCTTTACACAGAGGGGATTATCACAGTGACGGCACTGCACCGCAAAGGAAACCTTGTTATCTCCCTCAACCCTGATTTTGGGGTTGATTTCAACATTTTTAAGAGCCTTTGCCATATCATCAACACCTGAATTGGCAAATGCACAATAATATTCGCAAAGGTGACAGCCAAGGCACCATTTTTCGTTTACATAAACTCTTTTCACAATGATACCTCCTTATTCACCGGCATGCTTAATGCCTAAAATTTCAAGTTCTTTTTCGTTAAGACCTACACCACGGAGCATAAGTCTGTTGCCTCTCAAGGCTTCCAGGGAGTTGATACCCATACCGCCCATCATTTCCTTAATTTCGTGGTTCCAAGCTGTTACAAGGTTCACAAGACGTTTGTAGCCTACATTTGGATTAAGTCTTTTAACAAGCTCCGGCACCTGGGTAGCAATACCCCAGTTACACTTTGCTTTGTGACAATTTCTGCAGTGGTGACAGCCCAAAGCCATAAGCGCCGAAGAACCGATATAACAGGCATCTGCGCCAAGGGCTACAGCCTTTACAACGTCACCTGCATTGCGGACTGAACCTGCAACAACAATAGATACATTGTTACGGATTCCCTCTTCTCTGAGTCTTTGGTCAACAGAAGCAAGAGCCAATTCAATTGGAATACCAACGTTATCTCTAATCATCTGGGGTGCCGCACCTGTACCGCCTCTGAAACCATCTATTACAAGAATATCCGCACCGCCACGGGCTACACCTGAAGCAATTGCCGCAACATTGTGAACAGCCGCAATCTTAACCATAACAGGCTTTTTGTAGTCTGTTGCTTCCTTCAGGGAGAAAACAAGCTGACGCAGGTCTTCAATTGAATAAATATCGTGGTGAGGTGCAGGTGAAATTGCATCTACACCCTCGGGTATCATTCTTGTTTTGGAAACATCACCAAAGATTTTTGCGCCGGGAAGATGCCCGCCGATACCTGGCTTTGCGCCCTGTCCGATTTTTATTTCTATAGCTGCGCCCTGTTCGAGATATTCCTTATGAACACCAAAACGACCGGATGCAACCTGAACAATAGTATTCTTGCCAAATTTATAAAAGTCCTTGTGAAGTCCGCCCTCACCTGTATTGTAATATGTACCAAGCGCCTCGGCAGCCCTTGCAAGGGATTCGTGAGCATTATAGGATATTGAACCGTAGCTCATTGCAGAGAACATAATGGGAACATCAAGGGTAAGTTGAGGAGTAAGGTTATTTACAATGTTACCTCTTTCATCTCTTGTGATTTTACCGGGCTTTTTGCCAAGAAATGTTCTTGTTTCCATTGGCTCACGAAGAGGGTCAACAGATGGGTTTGTAACCTGTGAGGCATTAATAAGAATTTTATCCCAGTAAACAGGATAGTCCTTTGGGTTACCCATAGAAGCCAGCAGAACAGAGCCTGTTCCTGCCTGCTCAAAAACATCGTTAATGTTCTTTCGTGACCAGTTTGCCGATGGTGTATATGTATAATTGTTAAGTTCAATTGACAGTGCCTTTGTTGGGCAAATGCTTACACATCTGTTACAGGCAACACAGCTTTGTTCGTCTGCAACCATTCTTTTAAGGTCAAAATCGTAGTGATGTACTTCATTTGCACATTGTCTTTCGCATACACGACAACCAATGCACTTATCTGTATTTCTTATTACCTTATATTCAGAAGGTATAAAATCTCTTGGGTTTACAAAATCCATAATTAATATTTACCCTCCTCTACCTTTACTATTACAGGCTCGCCGCCCATAGGTGACCAAACCTTGTCAAGAACAGGCTCAACAACACGGATTGCAGATTCTTCAGATGCAAGATAAACCATATTGTCCTTTTCTCCGATAACCATAGAACGAAGCTTGAGTCTGTCGTTAAGCGCCATAAGACCCCCTGTGTAGCCAACAAGGATTGAAAACGGTCCTGTGATAAGGAAGTTTGCATATGCATTTCGCAGATATGTGTAAAGCTCCTTATCTTTATTTGGCATTTCGTCAATTACCTCCCAGAATGGAGCCGCCATAACCTTTGAAGCCTCTTCGTAGGTCATACCCTGCTGTCTTACAAGATAGTCTACTATATATGTAATGGCCTCTGTATCTGTAAGCAGAGTACATTTGTATCCAAACTGTTCAATCGCTCTTCTGTTTGTATCGTATGAAGAAATTTCTCCGTTATGAACAACAGATGTGTCCAGCATACAGAATGGATGTGCTCCACCCCACCAGCCGGGAGTATTTGTAGGATAACGTCCGTGGGCAGTCCAGCAGTAGCCCTCATATTCCTCCAGCTTGTAAAAGCGGCCTACATCTTCAGGATAACCCACAGCCTTAAAGGAGCCCATATTCTTTCCGCTTGAAAAAACATATGCGCCATCAATCTTTTCGTTGATGCTTGTAACACAATGGAATACATATTCATCGTCATCAGGAAGATACTTTTGCTTTTTAATATGCTCCAAAGGACTTAAAAAATATCTCCAGATAAGAGGTCTGTCTGTAATATTCTTCATATCCTTTGTTGGGATAACTTCCATTTTTATAATTTCAAATCTTGTTTCGATATATGCGTCTGTTTTATCTTTGGAATACTTTCCGTCATAAAAAATATGGAAAGCATAGTAGTCCTTAAATTCCGGATAAATACCATAGGCTGCAAAACCGCCTCCAAGACCGTTGGAACGCTCGTGCATAATCTCAATGGACTTGATGATATTTTCACCGTTTTGTTTTGCACCGTCCTTGGCTATCATACCGCTTATGGCACAGCCTGACGGAATCCTGATTTCACCTTCACGCTTCAGCATAAGATAATTCCTCCTGTAGTTGATTTGATAAAATGAATAATCAAAGCACCTGTATAATATAGTATATAGTAAGCAGTAAGCAAAAACATTTGAATATAACGCCTTTGTTACACAGAATAAGTATTACGCATACCATATAATATATGATAAAAGGATGTTGTGATTTCATTTTGGGAGAATTAGTTTCCCCATCCTTCACCTTACATATTATATATGCAATATATAGCACAAGTCAAGTACTTTTTGCAGTTTTTATCATCAAATCCTGCATATTTTAACTTTTTATATATTTTTTATGTAATTTTAGAGTATTTTTGCAGTTATTTTTATTAAAACTTGCAAAATTACATTTTTTTTACAAAAATCTCTTGACAAGGGCTGACTATAAGACTATAATGTGGGTAAAGACACAGCAATGGCGCTGCAGACACTAGTCTGTTGCGCCGTTTTTGCTTTAGTCAAATCAATATCAGGATAGGAGAATTTACGATGGTTAACATTCCGGAAATCTTTGGTAGTATGGTGTTTAACGATACCACTATGAAAGAAAGACTCCCAAAGGCTACCTACAAGGCTCTGAAAAGAACAATAGACCTTGGCGAGCCACTTGACATTTCAGTTGCAAATGTTGTTGCAAATGCAATGAAAGATTGGGCAGTAGAAAAGGGCTGCACACACTACACCCACTGGTTCCAGCCAATGACAGGTATTACAGCAGAAAAGCACGACAGCTTTATCGACCCTGACCCAAACGGTACAACTATTATGGAATTTGGCGGCAAGGAGCTTGTTAAGGGTGAACCTGACGCTTCTTCTTTCCCCAGCGGCGGTATTCGTGCTACATTTGAAGCAAGAGGATACACAGCATGGGACCCAACATCCCCTGCATTTATCAGAGATACAACACTTTACATTCCAACAGCCTTTTGTTCCTACACAGGCGAGGCTCTGGACAAAAAAACTCCTCTCCTCCGTTCAATGGAGGTACTGTCAAGAGCAGCTTGCAGAAGCCTTAAGCTCTTTGGCAAGGATGTACAGAAGGTTACATCTACAGTTGGACCTGAACAGGAATATTTCCTTGTTGATAAAAAATATTTTGACCAAAGAAAAGACCTTATCTTTACAGGCAGAACACTTTTCGGTGCTGCTGCTCCAAAGGGTCAGGAGCTGGACGACCACTACTTCGGCTCTTTGAAAACAAGGGTTAAGGACTTTATGGCTGACCTTGATGTTGAACTTTGGAAGCTTGGTATTACATCAAAGACAAGACATAACGAGGTTGCTCCTGCACAGCACGAGGTTGCTCCAATCTTTGGTACAACAAATATTGCTACAGACCACAATCAGCTTGTTATGGAAACACTGAAGAAAACAGCAGAAAAGCACGGAATGGTTTGTCTGCTTCACGAAAAACCATTTGCAGGTGTTAACGGCTCCGGTAAGCATAACAACTGGTCAATGAGCACAAACACAGGTGAAAATCTGATTAAACCCGGCAAGGACCCAATCAACAACACACAGTTCTTGTTCTTCCTTGCTGCAATTATGAAGGGCGTTGACGAATATGCAGATTTGCTAAGAATTTCTGTAGCTTCTGCAGGAAATGATCACAGACTCGGTGCTAACGAAGCACCTCCTGCAATTGTTTCTATGTTCCTTGGCGACGAACTTGAGGCTGTTGTAAATTCAATTGTAGAAGACAGCGAATATGTTGCTCCGGGCAAG
>JAFLUK010000180.1 GCA_022508865.1 Oscillospiraceae bacterium
ATGATTCAGGAATTTGATATGAGACTCAGAAGTCAGGGTATGGACTTCAACACATATATGAAGTATATGGGCGCAACTCCTGAAACAATCAAGGATATGTATAAGCCTGATGCTGAAAAGAGAGTTAAGTTGAGACTTGCTCTTGAAAAGATTGCAGAAAAGGAAAATCTTGAGGTATCAGCAGAAGACCTTGATGAAGAGTATACAAGACTTGCGGATATGTACAAAATGAAGGTTGAAGAAGTTAAGAAGGCAATCAGTGACGATAACCTTTCAGCTGACCTCAAAACACAGAAGGCTATGGACTTTGTTATTAATAACGTAAAATCAGAGTCAAAGAAAGCTGCTGATGAGGAAAAATAAGACTAATACATCTTAATTTTTTATTAAAATTGAATATTTTATAACAAGATACTAACCATATATTGCCTTTTACAAAAATAATATGTGGTTAGTATAAGCTATTTTATGGGAATGTGAAATAATTGAATATTTTTTATGTTATTGGTCTAAGATTATTAAGAAAGGATTGATTATAATGGCATTAGTACCTTACGTAGTTGAACAAACAAGCAGAGGAGAACGCTCCTATGACATTTATTCAAGACTGTTAAACGACAGAATAATTATGCTTACAGAAGAGGTTAACAACGCCACAGCAAGCCTTGTGGTTGCGCAGCTTCTTTATCTCGAAGGTCAGGATCCCACAAAGGATATCAGCCTTTATATCAACAGCCCCGGTGGTTCTGTAACAGACGGTATGTCCATTTATGATACAATGAATTACATCAAGTGCGATGTTTCCACAATCTGTATGGGTATGGCTGCATCTATGGGTGCATTTTTACTTTCAGCAGGTACAAAGGGCAAAAGATATGCACTGCCAAACAGCGATATTATGATTCACCAGCCAAGTGGTGGTGCACAGGGTCAGGCAACGGATATGCTTATCCACACCCAACATATTATAGACACAAAGAAAAGGCTGAATGAAATACTCGCTGCAAATACTGGTCAGCCTTATGACGTAATTGCAAAGGATACAGAAAGAGATAACTTTATGACTGCACAGCAAGCTCTTGAATATGGATTAATTGATAAGGTCATCATTAAAAGATAAAAGGGGAAAAGCAAATGCCTAAGGACGAAAAAGAAATATACTGCTCTTTCTGCGGTAAACCCCAGGATATGGTAGGAAGACTGATTTCCGGTAACGGGGTATATATTTGTGACCAGTGTGTTGACCTTTGTATGTCAATTCTGGAGGATGGTTTTGAACCCGCTCCTGTGCAAAATCAGGAACTTGAAGTTCCCACACTGCTAAAACCACAGAAAATTAAGGATATTCTTGATGAATATGTCATCGGACAAGATAGGGCCAAGGTAACTCTCAGTGTTGCCGTTTATAACCACTACAAAAGAGTGTTTAGTCAGGATGATGACTTTGAATTTGCAAAGAGTAATGTTTTACTTCTTGGTCCTACGGGTGTAGGTAAAACTCTTTTGGCCCAAACCTTGGCAAAGACTCTTGATGTACCTTTTGCCATTGCAGATGCAACAACATTAACTGAGGCAGGATACGTGGGTGAAGATGTAGAAAACATTCTTCTAAAACTTATTCAGGCTGCTGATTTTGATATTGAAAAGGCTGAACGTGGTATCATCTATATTGATGAAATTGATAAAATAGCCCGTAAGTCAGAAAATCCATCAATCACAAGAGATGTTAGCGGTGAGGGTGTTCAGCAGGCACTTCTGAAAATTATTGAAGGAACTGTTTCCAATGTTCCGCCGCAGGGGGGAAGAAAGCACCCACAGCAGGAATTTTTACAAATTAATACAAAAAATATTCTCTTTATTTGCGGCGGTGCCTTTGATGGCCTTGAAAAGACTGTTGAAAAGAGAATTAATTCTTCATCCTTGGGATTTGGTGCAAATGTAAAGAGCAGAAAAGAGCTTGACAGTACTGACTGGATGAAGAGTGTTGTTGCTCATGACCTTGTGAAGTTTGGTGTTATCCCTGAACTCGTTGGTCGTATTCCTGTTATAACATCTTTGTCA
>JAFLUK010000181.1 GCA_022508865.1 Oscillospiraceae bacterium
TCCTCATCATTTCTGCTTCTTACAAAGGATTCTGCATCTTCACCCAAAAGGTTATAGGTTTGTCCCTGCTGATAAAGTGTATTTTCTCCCAATGTTAAAGTAACAGGAGAGGTTACTTCAATACCGCCGATTGAATCGTTGATTTTGGAAATACCTGCAATGTCAAGGGCAAGATATGATTGTGCCACAGGCAATCCGTAGAACAGTCTTCTTACAGATGTAATGCAGTTTTCAGCACTTGTTTCTTTGCCGTCGCCATAGGCATAGGAAAGACAAATCTGTGCATTCTCGGTACTGATAAAGTCGCCCTTTGCAGTATACAAATTAATGTCGCACATAGCTGAACGGCTGATTTGGAATGTGGTTGTGGTGCCGTTAGAGGTGTCTATAGCCATAAGGTACAAAGCATCTGCCTGACCGCCTGTGCCCACAACATTATTCACTGTTCCAAGCTCTTCTGTCTTATCCACACCCATAAAGAGAATTGATGTCATTGTATCCTTGTAGCGGTAAACGTGACCCTTGTAGTTGATGTAATTACCGTTGTCAATTACCTTTGTATCTGAATCGGGAGGAATCAAATTCATACCGCTGTTATCAAGGAGGGAATTTTTGCCCATATAGTAAAACACTGCAAAGATTCCCGCCGCTGCAATTATAAGTCCAAGAAAAACACAAAGCAGTGTAATAAGCACCTTCTTTAATTTGCTTTTTTTCTTTTTATGGCGGTGCTTTTTATTCTTTCTTTCTGCTTTATAATCCCTGACCGAGTCTCTCTTTGTACTGTGAAAAATAAAGTCTTTTGCGTCATTTTCATTGCTGACTTGAGTATCGTGTTCAACCTGCAAATCAGGAGCGTTCTGCGCAAAATCTTCTTTTTTTGATATTACAGCATTATCATCCTTTAGCTGTGCAAAGTTGCTCTCGTTTTCAAAATGTTGAAAATTATTAATCGGTTCTTTCATTATCTATCAACACACCCTGTACTAAATATCTGTTTTGAGGTCTATAGTTTGTGCAAGTGCTGAGTGTTACCATCTTATCACTTATTGTTATCTTACTGCCCTTTCGTACATTGCTGACAATTGCAGATGTAGGATTGAGGGAGTATTTAATATACTCCTTAAACATACTGTTTTTTCTGAAATGCTCATAGGAATTATCAATATGTCTGTCGTCATATTCATATGCCGAATAAATTTTGTATTTTTTTATGCTGTCGGGAGTATAAATGTACATATATTTGTGCTTGTCAAAAAACGACTTGCTTTCAAACTTGTGGAGGTCTGCAAACATTGCGCCTGTCATCATATTGTGACCGTAAAGAATAGTATCTCTGTCTGAAAAATCAGGCTGATTACAGTATTCCATATATATTGACCCTGCAAAGAGGTAGTCACCTTTGTAATCCCTGTGAAGATAGTATGACACATCATTCTTTTTTGCCCGAAGCACAGGATAATCAATGTTTGTATCTTTAATTCTTATCCAGCCTACAATATCCTTATTAATCTTTTTTAGTTTTGTAAAGTCAATTGGATTTTTGGCTGTTTTTTCTGCCTCGGCAGATGGTTTGATGTCGTCTGTTAAGGTGGGAGCAATATTGTTTTTAAGGTCGCTGTATTCCCCTTCCTTTGAGCAGGAGGTTGCATAAAAAACAAGATACAGTAAACACATAACAAAAAGTACTGTACTGATTATAAAAATTGCCCACCACAAGGGCTTTTTTGTTTTTTTGCTGTTTTGGCTGTTATTTTCCATTATTATCTCCCTACATTAAATACTGCATAAATTATATCATATAGAGGAACAAGGGTCAACAAGTGACAAGATGTGAAATAATGCAAAAAATAGGGCTGTTGCAATGCAACAGCCAAATTAATACAATACTATAATATTACTTCTTAGCAAGCTTTCTGCCGGCAAAGATTGAACCTGCACCGAAAACCATTGCAGCTGCAAGAACAAACAATGCGTAATCGCCTGTTACAGGAGATGTTGCGCTGCCTGCGCCCTCGCCCGGACGTCCGCCGCCGTTGTCTCCGTCTCCGTCACC
>JAFLUK010000182.1 GCA_022508865.1 Oscillospiraceae bacterium
GAATTTGAAAGTGAAATAATATAGTTAAGACACATTATCATAAATGAACCGATTGCCTGCATAATCATAGCAGGAAAGGCTACTACATAAATATTTTTTAGTGTAGTTGTACTGAATCTGAAATTCTTAAGATTTATTGAAATAGAATGTTTTTTGAAAAAGAGCATTAACACACAGAAGAGTGCACTGAAATGCTGTGCAATTACAGTTGCAATGGCGGCACCTGTTACACCCATATCTAAAGCATATATAAATATAGGGTCAAGAATAATATTGATAACTGCACCTGACAGCTGTGCAAACATTGGTATAATCATATTGCCTGTTGACTGGAACACTTTTTCGAGCATACAGGAAATATTAACACCCAGCGAACATATAAGTACAATTCTGATATATGATGTACCGTTTGCAAAAACCTCCGGATTGTTTGTGTATAGGGAGATAAAAGGCTTTGTTGCAATAAGACCTACAACAACAAAGAAAATCCAGCCGATTATTGACAACACAAATCCGTGAGTTGCGGCTGAATTTGCCTCTTCCTGCTGTTTTGCACCAAGGCGTCTTGCTATGAGAGAGTTAACGCCTACACCTGTACCTACTGCCACTGCAATAAGTATCATTTGTAATGGATAGGCAATATTTACCGAAAGAAGCGATTCACTTCCCGAGATAACATCATTGCTGTAGTTACTTACAAAGACACTGTCAATTATATTGTACAAAGCCTGAATCAGCATACTGAACATTGCAGGTAAGCTCATTGAGAGAATAAGCTTGAACATAGGCGCAGTACCCATTTTGTTTTGCCTGATATTTTCCATAATTATTCCCTTCCTTTATTTTTCTGTTTTATACATAAGACAAGAAAAACTAATAATGTCATCATTAATACTCCAAAAAAGCTGCCTGAAAAATCAAGGATTACGTCTGTTATCTGTCCGCTCCTGCCCTGCACATTCAGCTGCAGTGCTTCGTCTGTTACAGCAACCGAAAGGCAAACAAACAGCTTTATAAATGTTCCCTTGAGGGGCTTTCTGTAAAAAGAAAACACACTGAATGAGGTGAACACGCCAAGACCTGCAAATTCTATAAAATGAGCGATTTTGCGTACAATATGGTCAGAAAGTTCAAAAGGTAAAAGAAAATTTAAAAAGCCTGTTATATCCTCTGATTCTTCCTGACTGATATAGTCGGGAGTAAGTGAACGTGAGAATATAAAAACTATCACAAGAGCATTGATTACCAGTAAAATCACGTTAAGATAGTATTTATTTTTAATAAAACTCCCTTTATTCATGCAAATTCACCTTAAAATAAACATAATACATAAGTTTATTTTACATTTTTAAGCAAATAATTTCAAGATTTTTGTTGTAAAATTTAACGAAATAATATATAATATTTTAGTGATATTGACAGAACGGAGAATGTTATGGAATCTTTTATTGAAATGCTAAATGATACCCTTCATATAAACGGACAGCTATTTTGCTTTTTAATTTCACTTTTTCCTATACTTGAGTTAAGAGGCGGATTAATAGCGGCGGCTCTTTGCAATGTTCCAATGTGGCAGGCTATACCCATTTGTATTGTAGGTAACTTTTTGCCTATACCATTTATTCTGCTGTTTATTCAAAAGCTGTTTAAATGGTTAAGAAAATCAAGATTTACTGCAATCATTAAGTTTGTAGAATTTCTTGAAAGAAAGGCAGAAAAAAATGCTCCAAAGATTATGAAGCACAAAAGGTTTGGTCTTACTGTTTTTGTTGGTATTCCACTTCCTGTGACAGGAGCTTGGACAGGTGCACTGGTTGCCGGTCTTTTTGAATTCAAGCTAAAAGAGGCAGTTCCTGCAATAATTCTTGGTCTATGTATGGCTTCTGCAATTATGACAACTATCACCTACTTTATCCCATGGGTTGTTTCAACACTGAAAATTCCTTTTGCTGTTGTAGCCGCTGTACTTATTGGTCTTGTTGCAATTGTAAT
>JAFLUK010000183.1 GCA_022508865.1 Oscillospiraceae bacterium
ACCAAATTTGTGTACTCTCTTCCAGAATCATGCACAGAGCATTACAGGTCCAAAGGCAGCACCAAAGCCTGCCCAGGCAAAGGACACAATTCTAAATACAGATGATGTGCTGTCCCATGCCAGAACAACAGCAACTGCTGAAATTACCACAAGAGTTATTCTGGCAACAACCATTGCCATTTTTTCTGTTGTTTTAATCTTAAAGAGACCGCCGATAATGTTTTCTGAAACACTGGAAGAAGCTGTAAGAAGCTGGCTGTCTGCAGTGCTCATTGTAGAAGCAAGAATACCGGCAAGGATTATACCTGCAAGAAGTGCAAAGATAACACCGTTGTCTGCAAGGAGCATAGAAATGTTGATGATGATAGTTTCGCTGTCTTCAAGCGACCCCATTGCGCCGTTCTTTACCATTGCAAGACCAACAAAACCGATAAATACTGCAACTGCAAGAGAAATAACTACCCAAATAGAAGCAACCCTTCTTGATGTTTTAAGTTGTTTACTACTCTTGATAGCCATAAATCTGAGTAGAATATGAGGCATACCAAAGTAACCAAGACCCCATGCAAGAAGTGAAAAAATTGGCAGAATACCAAAATCGCTTGATGTACTGTCCACAGGGTTAAAGGATTCCGTCAGACTAAAGTATCCGGGGAGAGAGGTGGCATTTTCCATTACGTTTGAAACGCCCCCTGCTGTAGTAATACCAAAGCCCAGAATTGCTAAAAGTGCAATTGTCATAACAATGCTCTGAACAAAGTCTGTTGTTGAGGCTGCCAAAAATCCACCGATTGTTGTGTAGCCAACAATAACTACCGCAGAAATTACCATTGCAAGGTGGTAGTCAATACCAAACAGTGTACCAAACAGCTTACCGCAGGCTGCAAAGCCTGATGCAGTGTAGGGAACAAAGAATACAATGATTACAACTGCAGAGATAGCCATAATTACATTGCTCTTTTCTCCAAAACGCTTTGAGAAAAATTCGGGGATTGTAATTGCATCAATTTTCTGACTATAGTTACGCAGTCTTTTGGAAACAATAAGCCAGTTAAAGTATGTACCTATTGCAAGTCCTAATGCTGTCCACACAGCCTCGCTTGCGCCGCTGAAGTATGCAACGCCCGGAAGACCCATAAGAAGCCAGGAACTCATATCAGAGGCTTCTGCACTCATTGCAGTTACCAAAGGACCAAGCTTTCTGCCCCCAAGGTAAAAGTCGTCTACTGAATTGTTTTGTTTAGAGCAAACAATACCGATTATCAATACAAGACCAAGATATGCCGCAATTGAAATCAGTATGCAAATACTTGATGTACTCATAAAAACCCTCCTATTAAAATGTCTTTATCATTTTACTACATTAAAGTCCGTAAGTCAAATTTTTTGATAATAATGGGCTTTTTGTACAACAAAAGGTAGATATTTGTACAATTTAATAATCTATAGTGCACATTCCATTACATAATCATCCATAATATATCCGTTGCCAATGTCAAACTGTTCACTGCTGATTACTGCAAAATTGTGATGTTTGTACACCTCTATTGTGTGAGTATTGTTCTTATTAACTGTAAGATAAACAGCAGAAAGCCCTTTTTCTTTTCCAATTTCTTTAACAAAATTCAGCATAAGGCTTGCGTAGCCCTTGCCCCTGTTTTCTTTTGTAAGATACAGCTTGCTTAAAAAGAGTTTTTCTTTCTCCGGGTGCACACTGATAAAACCTATGTTCTCTCCCTTTTCTTTTACAAAGAAGAACATATATCCATCCTCCATTGATTTGTTAATTGCCTCTTTGGAAAAGAACATTTCCACCATATAGTCAATTTGTTCTTCTTTTAGTATACAGGGGAAGTATTCGTGCCACACAATATCTGCCAAGTGGTATAAATCGTCAATATCCTTTTGGGTTTCAATTTGGATGTATTCT
>JAFLUK010000184.1 GCA_022508865.1 Oscillospiraceae bacterium
GAACTGAATAATCCTGCACCTGCTCCGATTCCAGAGCCCCTTCCGGAGCTTACAATCAACAGAAAAAACGGCGGCTTTAACGGTGCAAAAAACAGGTTTTGCAGCAATGTAACTCCTGTACCAATGCAAAACAAAACTCCTTCCTTTGCTTTGGACAAAAATGAAGAACATCAGGACAGCATATCCTACACCGAAAAAGCTGTTGCAGAAAGGAGTCAGAAGCCTGACTTTGAGGCTGAAGTTGCCATTAAACCCCAAGCTACACCCGACACTTTATCTGATGACACTTCTGATACTGCTTCTGATGATATGATAGATAATACACCTGATGATACTTTGCCTTCATTTGCAAAAGAGCCAATATCCAAAATTCAGGAGCCGGCTGTTAATAATGCAACAATGGGCAAATATAATCTTCCTCAAACAGAAAAAAAGTCCCATACAGGTGTTGTTGTACTTATCTCTGTTATAACCACAATAATGGTGCTGACAGCTACGTTTTTTGCCTATATACTATGGACAGGCGACAAAAGCAATACTCTCTTTGAGGGTATGTTCCCCAACAACAGGAACACGCAGACACAGGAAGCAGAGCCTGACTCCTACCAAGATTTTTTTGACAACGCAAAGGATAATGCTTCAGGCAATGACAAGGGTAACCAAGGCAATCACGCTACACAGGATTATACAAATAAAAAATGGAAGGGAATTGACCTAAAACCACAGCCTTCCAAAAAGAAACCGCTTACTGTTCAGAAAGACTATGAGCTTATTTCAAAGTCAACAGTTTCCGTACTCTGCTTTGCCGATGAAATTACGGATGATGAAAATTATGCCGAAAGTCAGGGCACAGGCACAATAATCAGCAGTGACGGATATATTGTAACAAACAGCCATGTTGTGGGTAACTCAAAAAGCCTTTATCTCTATCAGGTTGTTGACGACAACGGCAAAAAATATACCGCCTCTGTTGTGGGCTACGACACAAGAACAGACATAGCCGTTCTGAAAATCAATGCAAAAAACCTTAAGTTTGCCACTTTTGGCAGTACAGACAGCCTAAAGGTGGGAGATGATGTTATCTCTGTGGGCGACTCCGGCGGAATAGGCTTCCACGACAGCCTTACAAAAGGTATTGTTTCAGGTAAAGACAGAAAACTTACAAGTTCAAACATTAAATACATTCAGATAGATGCTGCGGTAAACCCGGGAAACAGCGGCGGACCAATCTGTAATATGTTTGGTCAGGTTATTGGTATGACAACCGCAAAAATTAATTCTGTATCCTATGAGGGAATGGGATTTGCCATCCCCAGCGAGACCATAAAAGCCGTTGCAGATGACCTTATCAGACAGGGCTATGTAAACGGTCGTGTACAGATAGGAATTACAGGCATAGCAATAGATACAAATTATGCCGAAACCTACAAAGTCCCCCAGGGTATTGCAATTGCCCAAATTTTAGAAACAGGCAGTCTTGCAGGTACCGATGTAAAAGAGGGCGACATTATTACAGAGATTGACGGAAAAAGAATAAGCTCCTTTAGCGAGGTGTACTCTATTCTTGAAAATCACAAACCCGGCGACAAAATTGAAATACAATTCTACCGAGTAGACCAAATTGATCCACGAACAGGAGAATATTTTACCACTACAATCAAACTTGTTTCCGACAAGGGCGAAAATCAGGAATAAATCCTTTTAAAATAACATCACCCCACACAAGCCGAAAAGCAAGTGTGGGGTATTTTTTGCCTTTTTTCATTTTTAGCCGCTTTTGGGAAAATATGGAGCTGGTGGCGTGACTCGAACACGTGACCTTCTCATTACGAGTGAGATGCTCTACCAACTGAGCTACACCAGCA
>JAFLUK010000185.1 GCA_022508865.1 Oscillospiraceae bacterium
ATAACATCCAGCTTCTCTTTTGCTGTGGGTTTAGATATAAGCTTACCTGTTTTCATATATTCATTGATTTCGTTGAATATAAAAGGATTTCCAAGGGCACCTCTGCCCACCATAATCATATCACAGCCTGTATGTTCATAAAGCTCTTTTGCCTTTATTCCGCTTGTAACGTCACCGTTGCCGATAACAGGAATTTTTACCGAGGATTTTACATCTCTTATTATATCCCAGTCAACAGGAGGCTTGTAGTACTGCTGTCTTGTTCGGCCGTGAACAGCAACAGCAGACGCACCATTTTCCTCAACAATTTTTGCAATTTCCACACAGTTTACACTATCGTCGTCCCAACCCTTACGCATTTTTACTGTTACGGGAATGTTCACGGCATCAGTTACCATTCTTACGATTTTCCCGCACAAATGCGGGTTTCTCATAAGGCTTGCACCTGCGCCGTTGCCGCTGATTTTAGGAGCAGGGCACCCCATATTTATGTCGATAAAGTCAGGTTTGTATCGCAAAGCAAAGACAGCAGCATCAGCCATAGTTTCAGGCTCGTCCCCAAACAGTTGTATGGCTGTAGGGCGTTCTTTGTCTGTCAGTTCCATAAGCTCTGCTGTTTTCTTGTTATTAAAATGTATTCCCTTTGAGCTTACCATTTCCGTTACCGTGTAGGCGGCGCCAAAGGAGGAGCAAAGCTCCCTGAACGCACAATCTGCCACCCCTGCCATTGGAGCAAGAGCAGCAGAATTTTGTATTTCAATATTTCCTATTTTCATAGCAAATCCTTTATATCAATTTTAATTAATAACGAGTATTATCACTATAGCGTTTGCCGCCGATTTTATTGCCGCTTTCGTATCTGCCGATTCCTGCCTTGTTTCTGCCCTTGGTAGAAATTAGAAAAGCAAAGATAACTGCAACAGAAATACCCACTGCAATCCAGCATACAATGCCGCCAACATAGCTTACTCCACCGCTGTCTGCATCTGCACCAATAGCCTTTGGAAGTTCCTCTGCAACCTGTGTGCTGTCCACCAAAGTAGGCAGTTGATTTACATCATATGTTGTATTTTCTACAATTCCGGCCCCTTGTGGGCTTGTTGTTTCAGGGGCATAGGTTTCCTCCGGTACTGTTTCCTCGGGCTGTGTCTCGGGAGGATATGTTTCCTCGGGTACTGTTTCGGGAGGATAGGTTTCCTCCGGCACAGGGTCAGTTTCAGGAACATAGGTATCTACAGGCTCTGTTTCATCTAAAGGTACAGTTTCTCCCTGGGCAGGGTCCGGAGCAAAAGTACCTTCCGGTATAGCTTCCTCTGCAAAGGCTGTTATTACAGGAAGCACTCCCATACATACCACTATAAGTCCAAGTAATAATACTTTTTTCATCCTTTTAAAAAGCTTCATTGTACATTACCTTCATAAAATATTATTGTTACTCTAATGCGTATTATATTATGAGGTAATTATATCACAAATCAATTATTTTGCAATACCCTAGCCAAAGCCTTTCCCAACATTGCACCTGTTCTTTGGGCTTCCTCCAGAGTATTGGCATCTGTCCCCACCTCTATAAGCAAAGAACCGTTACACACGTTTAAATTATATGTATAATCTCCAAAGTTAAGGGGTCTTGTTATCCCCGGAAACATATCTTCAGCAGTTTTTTGCAGCTTGATTGCAAATCGGAGATTATCACGCCAAAAAGGAAAATCTCCTCCCCCTTCATATTCATTGCCTGTCATTATCATAATCTGGGCTGCTTTTTTACCATCAATTTTAAACACCGGCTTTGTTTTTCCTGACTCTCCCCCAAG
>JAFLUK010000186.1 GCA_022508865.1 Oscillospiraceae bacterium
TAATGCGGTTAAGGGTATCAGTTTTACCGTTTAAGAAGGTTAATTTTTTGCCTTTTTGGGTATTAACGGAGCAGGTAAATCCACTACAATAAATATACTTTGTACAGTGTTGGAAAAAACATCGGGAAGTGTAAAGATTGGTGGATATGATATTGATAAACAGAGGAATAAGGTAAAAGATTTAATCGGAATCGTCTTTCAGAACAGCGTCCTTGATAAACAGCTTACTGTTAAGGAAAATCTTGAATCCAGAGCCTCATATTACGGAATGACAAAAAAGAAATCAAAGCAGCGTATCATGGAACTTTCAGAATTGTTCAGTCTTGATGAAATTATAAACAGAAGATATGAAAAACTCAGCGGAGGTCAGAAAAGACGGGTTGACATTGCAAGGGCTTTGCTGAATAATCCTAAAATACTCTTTCTTGACGAGCCAACAACAGGACTGGACCCTAAAACAAGAATACAGGTATGGAATATTATCCATAATTTGAGAAAAACAACGGAACTTACAGTGTTTTTAACAACCCACTATATGCAGGAAACTATAGACTGCGACAGAGTGGTTATTCTTGATAACGGACAAATTCTTGCAGATGATACTCCAAATAACCTGAAAAATCGGTATGCTCAAAACAGTGTTGTGTGGTACACGGAACACACAGAGGAAAGGGATGCTTTGCTTGCAGAAACAAACTTTGAGCATATAAACAGCGCATATAGAATTAGAACAAAGGATAGTACAGAGGCTCTTGAAATTATAAACAAATTTAAAATACAGGATTTTGAAGTAATAAAGGGCGATATGGATGATGTGTTCCTTTCGGTAACAGGAAAAAGGCTTGGTGATTGATATGACAGCAATATTAAATACATTTAAGGGAATGACAAAAAGAAATATAAGAGTTTACAGAAAAGACAAAATGACAATTTTCTTCTCTCTGCTTACACAGATTATAATTTTGGGATTATATCTCCTTTTCCTCAGGGGAAATTATGTTGACGGAATAAAATCTGGAATGGGTGAATTTGCTAATCTGTTAAGTGATGAGGATATAAATTCACTTGTAAACTCATGGCTTGTCTGCGGAGTAATTGGTACATCTGTAATTACAGTTGCATTACAATCCATTGCTATAATTGTTAACGACAGATATCATAAAATCAGCAACGATTATTTAGCTTCTCCGGTAGAGGGACACACAGTTATACTTTCCTACTTTACAAGTACGATAATTATATCATTTGTAATGAGCGGAATACTTCTGACAGCAGGATTTATATTTATCGTTATGGACAGTGATATTACATTCAGCGTAGGTCAAATTGCTTCTATGTACGGCATTACTGCACTTGGTACAATTTCTGCCACAACACTGCTTATGTTTGTAATTTCATTTATTAAAAAAACATCTACATTCAGTTCATTTGGTCTTATGCTTTCCACAGGTATTGGCTTTATAATCGGTGCGTACATTCCTGTTGCCCGGTTTTCGCAATCAGTTCAGACTGTAGTAAATCTTGTGCCCGGTTCTCAGGTTGCTGGTATTATGAGAAATATTCTTATGCAACCTGCAATAGATAACGTAAAATCAAAGCTTAGTGCTGAGGGTGCAAAGATGTTTATGGATGGCACTAAGGATATGTTTGGAACAAATCTGAACATCTTTGGCAAAGAGGTGGGATTTGAATTTATGATTGTTTACTCAGTATGTGCTATAGTTTTGTTCCTTGCTGCAAATCTTTTATTTTATAAAATATCGTCAAAGAATAAGGAATAAAATATTAAATCG
>JAFLUK010000187.1 GCA_022508865.1 Oscillospiraceae bacterium
ATTCTTTAAGAAAAGCCTTTGCTACTGTATTTCAGGATTACAAAAACTTTGCAGTGTCCGTTTTTGAAAACGTTATGTGCCGTGAGTGCAGTGAAGAAGATAAAGAAAAAGCTAAAAAAGCACTTGTGGCGGCAGGCGTATGGGATAAGGTAAATTCCTTGCCCAACGGCGGCGATACTGTTCTTACAAGAGAATTTGACGAGGACGGCGCAGGGCTTTCGGGCGGTGAAAATCAAAAGGTTTCAACCGCAAGGCTGTTTGCAAGCGACTATGAAATCGCAATACTTGACGAGCCTTCGTCTGCCCTTGACCCTATTGCAGAATACAAAATGTATGAAAATCTTATAAAAGCAACGAAAGAAAAGACTGTAATTTACATTTCCCACAGGCTTTCCTCTGCCGTGCTTTCAGACAGGGTCATTGTTATTGAAAACGGACAGATAATTGAAAGCGGTACGCACAAAATCCTTTTGGAGAGTGGCGGAAAGTACAGCGAAATGTTCAAGTTACAGGCCTCAGCTTACAAGCGGGAGGAGGGCGAAGAAAATGACTAAACTTAAAAAGAAGAGAGAAACAGAGCATTCGATTTTCGCAAATATAATGTATTTTGTGGGGCTTATGTTTAAACTTTCCCCCGGGCTCGTTATTGGCGATATATTTTCGGGCATTTTGCGAAATCTGCCGTCAAGGCTCATTTCCGTTGTGGGCATTAAATATATAGTAGATGCGGTAAGCGGAGAGCACGATATAAGCAACGTTTACCGTGCGGTAACTATTATTGCCGTAATTATTGTTGTTACCAACATTGCCAATATTCTTTACAGAGAATTTTATTGGAATATGGCAAGGGAAAGGCTTTATTACAGGCTCAATTCCACCCTTTATGAAAAAGCCCACAGCCTTGACCTTCAAAATTATGACGACCCTGATTTTTACAACAATTTTATACTTACCATTGAATCGTCATCGGAAAATATACAGGGCCTTTTGGGAATGGTGCAAAATTACATTGCAAACGTAATTTCTCTTGCCGCAATAGCTTCGGTAATATTTGTCATTGACCCCGTGTGTCTGTTAATAATTTTTGCATCTATTTTCATTTTTATGCCGCTGAGCACTAAAATCGGTCAGCTTCAGATGGGCAGAAGAGTAGATAATACGAAGTTTCACCGCAGGAGTGACTATTTTCAGCGGATTTTCTATTTGCAGGACTACGCAAAAGAGGTACGGATGAACAATATCCGTCCGCTTCTTATGGAGCGTTACAACAACGCCGCAGACGACGTTATTGCAAATCAGAAAAAATATTGGAAGAAAATAGCATCCTGCTATGCGGTTCAGCAGGTTGGCGTTCAGGCTCTCGGATTTATGTTTGTATTGCCCTTGTATTTGGGATACTGCGTGTGCGTGAAAAAAACACTTTCGCCGGGCGATTTTGTTGCAACCTTTAACGGCGCATATTCAATAGCAATGTCCCTTAATTTCCTGACCGTTTGGGCAAGCGCAGTGTTCTCCGAAAGAGCAAAAATGATTGAAAAGTACAGAGGATTCTTAAAAAGCGACTTCAAAATCAAAGACGGAAGACAAAAGGCTGAAATCACAGAGCCTAAAACAATTTCCATTAAAAATATGTCGTTTACATATCCCGGAAATGACAAGCCTACGCTTAATAACATAAATCTTGAAATTAAGCCATATGAAAAAATCGCTCTTGTCGGTTACAACGGCGCAGGCAAGACC
>JAFLUK010000188.1 GCA_022508865.1 Oscillospiraceae bacterium
CTCATTGAAGATTGCACCGATTTTTTATAATAATATGTAATAATTATAATAATTAAATTCTGTTAACCCCTGTCTTTTCGGCGGCTTCAATAACAGCTTTTGCAACAGTGTTGCCAATTCTTTTGTCAAGGGCATCGGGAAGGATATATTCAGGTTTTAACATATTGTCTGTTACAAGGCTTGCAATGGCATAAGAAGCAGCTTTTTTCATTTCTTCATTAATTTCTGTAGCCCTGCAATCAAGTGCACCTCTGAAAATTCCCGGGAAGGCAAGAACATTGTTAATTTGGTTTGGAAAATCACTTCTGCCTGTACCAACAACAGCGGCCCCTGCATTTTTTGCCTTGTCAGGCATAATTTCAGGTGTAGGATTAGCCATTGAAAATACAATAGGTTTGTCCGCCATAGATTTTACCATTTCTTCTGACACAATACCGGGAGCACTTACTCCAATAAATACATCAGAGTTTTTCATAGCATCTGCAAGATTACCTGTTTTCTTACTTCTGTTTGTATATTTTGAAATTTCTTTGTGTGCAGGACTCAATGTTTCATCACCCTCACAAATAATTCCAAAACGGTCTACCATAGTAATGTTCTTAACACCCATATTAACAAGATGATTACAAATTGCAGTACCAGCCGAGCCTGCTCCGTTAATAACAACCTCAATTTCATCAATCTTTTTATCTACAACCTTTAAAGCATTGATAAGAGCTGCCGCAACAACAATTGCAGTGCCGTGCTGATCATCATGAAAAACAGGTATATCACATTTTTCCTTTAGCTTTGCTTCAATTTCAAAGCATCTGGGTGCAGAGATATCCTCTAAATTAATACCGCCAAAACTGCCGCTTATAAGATAGATAGTGTTGACAATCTCATCAACATCTTTGCTTCTTACACATATTGGAAAGGCATCAACATCTGCAAATTCTTTGAATAATGCACATTTACCCTCCATAACAGGCATACCTGCTTCAGGACCGATATCACCAAGGCCGAGAATTGCCGTGCCATCTGTTACAACGGCAACAAGATTGTTTCTTCTTGTGAGCTCAAAGGATTTGTTGTAATCCTTGTTTATTTCAAGACAAGGCTCTGCGACACCGGGGGTATAAGCAAGAGACAAGTCCTTGCTGTCATTTAATACAACTCTGGACACAACTTCAATTTTGCCGTTCCAATCATAATGCTTCTGTAAAGATTCCTGTCTTATATCCATATCCATTTCCTCCTAATTTCCATTTCTTAATTATACAACCAAATTTATAATTATTCAATATTAATATATATGTTTGACAAAAATTAATTTCTGATTTAATATATATATGCAACCAGATTGAACAGCTGCGGTTAGAAGCGAAAGCGACTATCCGAGGAAAGTCCGAGCTCCACAGAGCAATAATAACGGCTAACGGCCGCCGGGGGTGACCCCAGGGATAGTGCAACAGAAAATAACCGCCATATTTATTATGGTAAGGATGGAAAGGCGAGGTAAGAGCTCACCGGTGTTATGGAGACATAACAGCCGTGTAAACCCTATTTGGAGCAACACCGTGGTAGGACATATATGCTTGCTCGGCAGTCCTTTGGAGGTGGCATCGAGCAATTGTGGTAACACATTGCCAAGATAGATGGCTGTTCACGACAGAACTCGGCTTATAGATTTGGTTGCATTTTTTCTGTTTTGGTTATCAATTATCCTTTTTCTATAATGAATTGG
>JAFLUK010000189.1 GCA_022508865.1 Oscillospiraceae bacterium
AGAAATATTTTGAGGATAACAAAATTGCACAAAATAATTTTTACTATCCTGAATATCTTGAATATCTTCAAAAGGGTTCAAATACGGCACTATATGCTTTTTCTCACTTAGACAGCAGAAAAATGGGGGAGGATATTCTGCCAAGTTATCTTAAGCTGTCACAGGCAGAACAAGAATTAAGAAAGAGGGATAAATAATGATAGCACTTGGTTGTGACCACGGTGGTCTTGAAATTAAAAATGCAGTAATAAAGTATCTTGAAGAAAATAATATTCAGTATAAGGATTATGGCTGTTACACAAGTGACAGTGTTGACTATCCTCAATATGCATATAAGGTTGCAAAGGCTGTTACCGCTAATGAAGCAGAGCTGGGTATTCTCTGCTGCGGAACAGGCATTGGAATATCAATGGCGGCAAATAAGGTTAATGGTATCAGAGCAGCTGTGGTAAGCAATGAATTTTGTGCTGAAATGACAAGACGTCACAATAATGCAAACATTCTCTGTATGGGCGGTAGAGTAATAACAGAGGAAGAAGCAGTAAAATACGCTGACATTTTCCTGAATACACCCTTTGAAGGTGATAGACATACAAAGAGAGTAGATATGATTGCAGCTATAGAAAACGGAACTTTCGAGGGATAAATAACATTTATCAAATACTATAAAATTATTGAATGATTTTTTGAAATTAATAATATAGAAAGAAGGGTTAATATGGAAAATCAGGTTACAATTTTTGACCATCCGTTAATTCAGCACAAGCTAACACATATGAGAGATGTAAACACAGGCAGCAAGCTGTTCAGAGAGCTTGTTTCTGAAGTTTCTATGCTTATGTGTTATGAAGCTACAAGAGATTTGCCTCTTAAGGAAGTTGAAATAGAGACACCTATGATGAAAACAAAGTCAAAGGTTATTGCAGGTCGTAAACTTGCATTTGTTCCTATTTTAAGAGCAGGTCTTGGTATGCTTGATGCAATGCTTGAAATGGTTCCGGCAGCCAAAGTTGGTCACATTGGACTGTATCGCGACGAAGAAACTCACGAGCCTGTAGAATACTACAATAAGCTTCCGTCTGATATTGAGGAAAGAGATGTGTTTGTCCTTGACCCAATGCTTGCAACAGGAGGCAGTGCAATTGATGCAATCAATATTATCAAGAAAAGCAAGCCTAATTCAATCAAATTCCTTTGCATAATAGCTTCTCCGGAGGGTATTAAGGCTCTCACAGAGGCTCATCCTGACGTTCAGGTATTCTGTGCTGCAAAGGATGATGGTATGAACGAAAATTGCTACATACTCCCGGGTCTTGGGGATGCAGGCGACAGAATTTTCGGAACAAAATAATCTGCATAAAACAAACCTCCCGATTGAGTTCGGGAGGTTAATTTCTTAATAAAAATATTAATTACTTGATAATATTGTCACAATACTCACAAACCTTGTGACCGTCCTTATCATAATAGTATTTTGGCAGGTAATGTTCCTGGTTTACAATGCATCTGTCATTTGGGCAAGTGTGTGAAGTAACCTTCTTTTCGTTGTTACTATGGAAGAAATAGTCCTTGTCCTCAAGCAGTAGTAAAATCAAAGCCATTCTGCCGTACATACCATACACCGCTTGTTTAAAGTAGCATGCTCTGGGGTCGTCGTCAACGTCAATGGCGATCTCGTCAACACGTGGGAGA
>JAFLUK010000019.1 GCA_022508865.1 Oscillospiraceae bacterium
TATAACCATTACTTTGTATACGTTCTCATAGAGACTACGTTAGTTATACTTTAATTATATATTATATTATAACATTGTAATCATATTTTGTCAATGGAGATTTTTATTTATTTAAAAATTTTTAATTTTTTAAAAAAACCTGTTATAAAATTAGACCTTGCAGAAATGAATCTACAAGGTCTAATTTGTAATAAGTGAGCTTGTTTTTCTAATATTATCTCATAGCAATAACCACATAGTCCTCGCCGTTTGTGTTAAGGTTAATTACTTCGCCATTATATGAGGTGTAGTTTCTAACGGAAATTGTGGTTTTGCTTGTAATTACAAGTGCAGAGCTACCAATGTGTCCATACCCCGCATAGCAGAAGTTATGCACCACATTTCCCCCTGCCATTTCCACAGGGGAAGCACCGATTCTGTACACAAACACTGCACTGCATTGAGGTACTGTGATTGTTCTCTGCGTGTTACCATTGCCTGAATATGTCATTATCGACACAGGACTTGCAAAATATTCCCTGTCAGCTATTGACAAATGCTTTTCGCTGTCGTCAATATGCTCACCCAGCACTTCATCTATAATTTCGTTGTCATAATTAAAATCAACCCTTTTGGGACAATCGTTTGCCGCCCATTTGTTTAAATTAAGATTTGTTGTTTTGTATGTTGAGCCCATTTTTCCTCCTTCTGTTTTTTATTGAAAACTACTTATGTTTCATTTGGTGTGTATTTATCTATTGTAGTCCAATTCCAGTTTCTGTCTTCCATTTCTTTAAAGGTCATATTTTTCTCCTCAATTTCTTGCCACATAATTCCCGTTACCAGAATATTCACCTGAATATGAGCAGGGAAAAACCTGTTTACACTGTCTTTGATATGCTTTAAATTCTCTATTACCCAGCCGTTTCTGTTCATCTCAATTGTTAGAGTGTTGGTGGAATATTTTTCTTCAATTGAAAAGTTTGTGGGAAATCTGCCAAGGTATTTTATCATACCTTCTCTGTTAAAATCTGTTCTGTTAAGGGACAGCGCATTAATGAGCATTTTTCTTCTGTCTGCTATAGAGGAAGGACGCTCTATTGAGTCAAATAACTTTTCTCTCTCTGAAATACCATAGTCCTGTGATGTATTGACAAAATACTCCCTTTCCATGGTCTTTAACTCATTGTCAACGAAGTCAACTCCTGCGCTATAGGCAAGAAGCTCACCCTTGATAAATGTATTATCACAATCATAGATTTTAAATGACGATAAAATACGATTTAGTCTATTGTACGATTTCATAATCACCATCATCCTCAACTTCTTTAATTTCATCGATAATAATTCTGTTAGCTACAGGAAGTCTTGACTGGGCGTACAGATAGTCACCGCCGTAGTTGCGGTTAAAATTGTAGCACCTGACCCCCGGTGTATGATAAACTACCTCGCCTATGTCAGACATAAAAAGCTGTTTTCCCACACCTAATCTGAGTATAAAGTTTTTGATAGCTGCCCTACATCGAGAACTGACATCATCAAAGTCATATCCGTTTTCAATGCCGATATTTACCGCAACATCAACCATCACCTTTTGTGCAGAAGAAACAGACACATTAACATTGACTTCTCTTGCCTTTTGCATTACCTCTGCAACCTTGCCTACAAGAGGTGAATCCGCCTGTTCGCCCTCTTTGGCTATAAACACATCTACAGTACCGACACCGCGGTTTTTGGGGATTACACCGGCAGAGTACACACCCTCAACACTTTCTGCAAGATTTTTATAAAAGGCTATATTGGTACCATTGTCAATATTTCTATAGGTGTACAAAAGCCTTTCCCGAAGTTCCTCGTCACTTTCCACATCAGTACCTCCTGTAAAGGACTCAAGGTTAATAACCTGTATTACTCCCGGAATGGAAGTCAGCAGGTTCTCTATCTTCTGCGGTGCTACATTGTAGCTTTTTCCCACCGCTTCAGCAACTGTGGGCACCTTTATGAATGTAGTGCCTATTGGAATGGTTTTTTCTACCTTTGTAACAAACCTCAACGGTACTGTATTTTCTGTTGAAACAACAGTACCCTTTGGAATTGTTACAGGATATTCTGCTGCATACTCCAGAGCAAACAAAACTTCTCCCTGGGCCTTTATGCCCCCACGTCTGTTTAAACCTCTTTCCTCTGCGTGGTAGTCAAGATATTTCCCTGTTGCAGTGTTTGGAAACATCTGTCTTTTGAACCACTCAAGTTCAGTTTTTAAATTATACAGTTCTCCTGCAAAAAGCCTGAAACGTATGCCTGTATCCGAATATTGATTGGGAACAAAGCCTGTTTCTTTCTCATACGCTTTTTCCATTGTATTAAGTATTTCGTTGTAATTATCCATATAGCTTCACCTCTGTTCTGTATGAATTGTCTTTAAAAACAAACAGCATATTTGCCACCATATTAGCTGTATCAAGTGAAATAAGCTTTGCCTTACAGCTTCCTATTTTGCTAACAATTTCGTTAATCAGCATTTCCAGAATTTTGAGATTTCTTTCCTTTGTATAGTCAAGGTCAGGAATTTCCAGTCCTGCATCCTTATCATAGATAAAGTTGCCCTTCTTTAAAGAAAGGGCAATTTTTATCCTTTGGATAATTGCCTGCGATCCACCAAGCCGCTTTTCATCAGAATTATTGGGATTAAAAACGATTCCTCCATTATCCAGCATAACATCTTGTTTCACTATAGAATCACCTCTGTTCCGTTAATATACACCTTGCCGTTGTTTTTCAAAAGGATTTCTGCTCCGCCCTTGCTGAAAAGTTTTAACTCACCCTGCTCAAGATCCTCATCAAAGGATGTAACTCCCAAAAGCATATTACCTGTCTCTGTGGGAATTACCACACCTGTTTCTCCATATGCAGGATTATACTTAATTCCGTATGGTGCAACGGTTTTCATTCTGTTGTAAGGGGATGCACCCTCAACATTCACACAGTCACTGTTGCTGTAGGTCACGTTACCGCGAACAGCATTTTGTTCATTTGCTTTAATTATGTAACTTGTAAGCCACATTTACATTCTCCTTTCCAACAGAAGCGCAGTGCTTTCTGACTTTGAATTAAGGGTATATTTTATTTCCTTGACGGTGAAAGAATATTCTCTTACACTTTCCTCATCAACAAATGCCCTGTAGCCAAGACAGCCTGTTATCCGTTTGGGACAGACCAGCTTTACCAAAAGATAATTTTTGTTGGAGTTAGCAATTATTTTGTCCCCCAGAATTCCGGAAGTTTTGCTATTCATTGTTCCGTCAATGTACCTTTCTCTTACAATAGAGGTGTCCTTGGCTTCGGGATTGTCAATAACCGACTTGTAGCCCTTGTCCGACAGCTTAAGATATACTCTGGTAATTCTGTTGCAGGGCCTTTTATATTCTATATAAGAATTATATCTTTCTCCGTTTCCATTGTTGCCAAAGATAATTTTTTCATCTTTTTTGCCACCCTTAAAATCAAAAAAGCCTGTGCTGTCAACTCTTGGATATGTACCATAAATTTCTTTTGAATACTCTGCCAGCACATCATACACAGACATTCCCTTTTGGCAAATCAGATTACCGTTGTACACCCTTTCACTTTTTGAAAAATCCATACCAAAGCGCTCAATAAATCTGTATCCAAGGTAGGTTTCTGTAGGCTTGCTGAATTCAGCAGGACAAACCTCGTTGTCAATAAAAAGAGACATCATTGACCTTGCAACGTACTTTATAAATTTTCCGCTGTTATTAAGGATTATTTGTTCCTCGTCTATAATGCCTCTGAACACTACCTCACTGCCATCTGTAATAAGTATTTTTTCTCCCGATTTGTATTTCTTATAAGGAATAATAACTACTGCATCATCACAGGGAATATCAAGGCTTTTCTGGATTGTTACTGATAAGGGTGACAGCGAAAAAATATTCTTTTCTTCGCTGTCAATCAGTTTCACCTTTAGCATAATATCACCTCATCATCTTGTTTCAGCATAAATGGGTTTTGCACAGAGGGGTTAAGAGCAATAAGCTCATCAATTGGGATATTGTACCTGTTAGATATATCCCACAGATTCTCCCCCGCTGTAACAGTATGGTTGGTGATTAAAGAATTCTCCTGTTCCTCACCCATAACCTCGGTAAAGGTAAAGGAATATGTAATCAGATTGTCGGCAGACTCACCTACAATGTGAAGTGAGGTAAACATTGCCTGCATAACAGCAAACTCCGGAATAGAGAGCAATCCGGCAGTGTTCTCTCTGTATACCTGCCACATCCTGTCAAACTGACTGAAGCAATCACTGCCAAACAGACTGCCCTCCCCCTTGATTACCCTTGCCATTCTGCCGAAATTCTGAATATCACTGTATGACATTGGTATTTTATTTTCCACAATTTCTTTCTCTGAAAGAATTTTAATTTTTTCGGGATTGTAATTCCAAATCAAATCCTTAAACTTCATTGGTGAAATAATCAACAGATTTCCGCCTCCTGTTCTTCGGTAAATTTACTGCTGTACCGCCTTAAATCCTGACAAATTGCATCGGACAAATTAAGTGCACTGCTATTATCAGCAAGGCTGTCTGCAAGAAAAAAATACTCGTCATTCACAGCAGCTCCTCCTCTCTCCCGAGCCTATTGTAAGAACTCTGTAAAGAATTCCGTCTTGGGTATATTCTCTGTCTGTCAACACCTGACAATTGCTGTATGTAATAAGAAAACCTTTACCATTTAGACTAAGGTCAAATATTCTGCCGCTGTAGTCCTTGTGATTATTAACAAGTCTGATTGTAATGGTGTATTCCTTTTTTGTACCGATAATAGCATATGGCTCGGAGTTCAGATATTCCTTAATGCCCTTTGTTTCTGTGATTGAAGAAGAATCAAATTCTACACAACCACCAATAATTTCATCGTCAAAAAGAAGGGTGACATTCTTTAGCAAATCATCGTTAAGGGTAAATCTTTCTACTGTTTCATTCAACCGCGTCACCTCCAAGGCTTATATATCTCATTGATAATTTTATTGTTCTGTACACGGCCTCATATTCACTGTTCAGCTTAATTTCAGACACCTGAATATCTTTTACCAGACTGTCAATATCTGTTTTGGAAATTCTCTCAACAATTGTATTTACTGTATCTGTAATACCATCTCCGCCCTTTTCACAAGGACAGTACACATTAAGTATAATTTCAGAGTTTATTTCCTTACCTTTTTCAGAATTGCCAATATATCCGCCAATAAAACCTGTACTTTCACTTTTGCCTGTTGTAACAGTTACCAAAATATCCTCAAGGGGACTTTCCTTCTGTTGACCGTTATAAGCTTTTACAAATCTTATGTTGTTAAGGTTTGCATCCTGTTTAAGACTCTTTACCAACTCAAACAATATGTCTTTCTTAATCATCAACAAAATCATCCTCCTTGGCAGGGTAATACAGCTTTAGTATTGCCCATTTGTAAAGGCATTTATCCTTATATATTAATTTTTCACTTCTTACAATGCTGTAGGTGGTATTGTCAAGAATAAGCCTGTCACCTCTGTTAATTTCTGCATCACTTTTGCAAATACATAGGTAACGTATGTTCTCCTTTGCAGAAACATCAGAAATATTAAAGTTATAGTATTTACTTCCTTGGTAGCTGATTGGCTGTATAAATCCTGTTGTTTTGGAAATGCTGTTTTTACTCTGAATTGTAAGTGTATTGCCAAAATCAGAAAAGCCATTTTCTATTGATGTTACAATATTCAAGCTAACACCCCTTCAAAAAAGAAGCTGTTATTTTTTGTAAGGTGAGCAATTTCATCAAGGCTTTGCTTCCACAGCACAAGGGAATTTTGATTGTTGTTACCGCTGTTTTCCGTAACTGTAATATCACCTGCTTTAAACTGCTTTATATCTCCGGAATTGCTGTAAAGGCTCCATTTGTAGTAGGCATATGTGCCTGCTGCCGAAGACAGCAGGTCACCGTATTTTTCCTCCTTAACATCAGGCTTTAACAGGCTTTTTACATAAGAAGCAGACTCACTTATCAGGGGCATCCATTTTTGGAGTTTCCCATCATCTACGCCGCTTAAAAGCTGAAATCTTTCTGCAACCTGATTAATGCCCATTTTATCACCTCAATCAGTATTTAAGTGTCTTGCAGGCATCTGTAAATATCTTTGCAAAGCCTGCTGTGCTTGTGATTGCAGCTCTTTCAAGCTGACGGTCAATGAGCTTGTCATACTCTGTCTGAACTTCTCCTGCCTTTACCATTTCAAGTGCGCAGTTTTTATCAAGACCGATGATGTAGTCACCTGTAATTTCAGGTGTGTGAATTACATTTGCGCCCATTGGTGTAATCATTTTGCCTGTTCCGTGGAAGCTGAGACCTGCCACAGAGTCCTTCATCTCATTGAGAGACATTAACATCTGCATAGATAATGTGGGAGCAATAATTGTATTCAGCTCATATGGTGAAAGACCGCTCCACAGTTTGATAAGGTCAGCATAAATAATTTTACCGTTTGAATCTGCTGTAATAGCAGGTGCAGGGTTTGAGTTTCCGTCACCCTTAATAAGCACACCAACTGCATCCTTAAGCTGTGCTCTTGCAATGTATGCGCCAATCTGCTTGAGAGTTACTGTGAACAAATCAATTCTCTGAAATCTGATAGCTTCATAGGAAGACACTAACATTCTGCCACGCTTATGAAGCTTTACCAGATTTTCCTGTGTTTTTACTGTTGTTTGAGGAATAGCAGCACCCTCCATTACTACCTTGAGGGACTTTTCTTCTTCTGTTGGAGTTGAAGTAATTGAGCGGTAGTCCATACCTTCAATCATAGTGGTTGTAGCCACAATATCAGAGAGAACATCAGCATGCTCCATACCTTGATTTACTGCTCTGCTGATGTATTCAGGGAAAAGTGCCGCGGATGAGCTTGTACTGAAAAACTTGTCCACAGTGTCAGAGCCTTTGCCCGAAACCTTAATGTCAAATCTTTTTAGCTGTCTCGAAAAAGCATCAAGACCCTGTAGAGAAGTGCCCTTATAATTATCAGATGGGTCAAGCTCCTCCAGAACATCGGTAAAGGTTTTGCCCTTTACACCATACATTCCCTTTTCAAGTGAAATATTTTCATATGTACTCATAAAATTTTATCTTCCTTTCATTTGTTTAATTATATTAAAATGCCTGCCTGGGTAGGTGTGCTGTCAAGAACAAAACACTGTCTGCCTTTTTCTGTTGCATAGACGCCGCCTTCGGAATCAGCAGAAAGAATTTTTGCTCCAACAGGAATCTTACTGGCTGTGTTCACCTTGACGTAGCCTGATGTCTGAACAGAAGCATAACCGTTTCTTACAGAAAGCAATACGCCCAAAAAGATGTCGTCCTCGTTTGCTTTGCCCACTGTGCCGCTTGCTGTCACCTTAACAACAATACCGCTTACACCCTCTTTTAATGTACCGTCAGCAATAAATGTAAGCACTTTTTCGTTATATCCCGTAAAATTAATATCCATATTTACCTCCAATAAAATAATTCTTATATTTTAAATTTCTTATTATCTGTGTTGCCTATTTTGTTTTCCCCATAGGTCTGTGGTCTGATAGGCACAACAACAGAAGCCTTTTCTTTATAAACTTCTCTCAATTCGCAAAGCTGTTCCACAGTCATAGCCTTTACAATGGAGTTCATTGTATCTTCGGATATACCACACTTGCCGAGAAGTGCAAATCTTTTTACATCCTCCATAAGGCTCTGTCTGTATACCTTGCCGTTATTTGCATCTCTTTCAAGGTTTGCAATATAGGCAAGGATTTTTTGCTTTTCCGAAACATCAAATGTAGTTTCTTTGTCCGACTTAAGACAAGCGATAATTTTTTCCATACTTTTTTCTCCTTTTCTAAAAGTCTTTATTACTCCTGCTTCTTTTTGAGCAGGCACTGCAACAAAGCTCCATTCGTATGCATCTCTGGGGTGTAGAAGTTCACCATAGCACAAAGTATCTCCGTAGGTTTCTCCCTTTTGATGACTGCACTTTACAGAGTTAATATGATTGCCGCAAATTGAGCACACCGTCTCCTTCACAGCACAACCCACACTAACCTCCTTGAGGATACCTGTGTCTATCTTGTCAATAAAATCCTTTGTGCTGTCACACCTTGGGATATATGCCCTGGCAACCAAACGGAAGTACTGGTCTCCTGTTTTGGTTTTTTTACCCTCCACACTTTCTACACAGGTGTAATAAATTCTGGCTGTCTGATTTTCAGCCTTTGGGTTGTGATCAAAAATACCTGTTTTCCCTAAGAATAATTCTTGCAAAGAAAATAAACTTTCCACAGTAAACCTTTCGTAGTCCCTGTCAATATCATTGTCACACAAAACAACAGAGAATGTATAAACCTGTTCTTCATTTAAATCTTTTCTTGTGTATCGGTTAATCAACTCCATTTCATCTAATTCACCGATTTCACTTTTAAAGTCGCTGCCGGATTTAATAATCAAGCCCTTTTTCATACCGGATTACACCTCCTCAATTACTTCGTTTTCATTTTCAATCACGCCAAAATCCCTTTCAATCTCTTTTTCAATCCTAAGGGCATTAGCCTTATTGAGCCTTGCCTGAGAAAGCTCCAAGTCATCCTGTAGATTAATGTTGTTCCACACAATTTCAAAATCTTCATCAATACCCTGCAAATTTAAATGCATTTTTACAATTTTCCTTAAAACAGGATTGAGGCACTCTCTGTAATACTCCAATTCACTGGTAAGAATATCTGCCTGCTGACTGCTCATTCTCTCTGTTGTACTCCAGCTAAGCCCCAAAAGGAAGGGAGGTATAGACAGCTTTGCAACTATCTGCTCCGTAATATGCCTTACCGGTACATCACAGTCAAGTATCTGATTATCTGCGCCAATGGTCTTAATAGAAATATCCCCGACTGACACAAAATCACAGGTATTGTGCTTATCCCTCATTACCCTTGACCATTCATCTGCAATCTGCTGCGCATTTTCTTGAGTACAGGAGTTGGCATTCTCGGGCTTGTAGGTTACTGCAAACCTTATGTTGCCTGCCCTATCCCAATTCTGCCCTATAGACTGAAAAATCTTCAGCAGAATACCACTGACAAATGGAAGTCCCTTCAGGATAGATTTACCTCTTGCTCTGCCTGATTCGGGATTAAGCATTGAACAGAGAATAAGCTCGGGGTAAGGAATTTCTTCTTCCCTGCCCATTTCTCTTTTGTACACAGCAAAGTTAAGGGGTCCATTCTTTGGATACAGCTTAACATCCTTAAGGTTGGCATTGTAAAGTGCCTCAATATTATTCGTATTGAAGTCAAGTACAATTTCTCCAATAGCCTGACCGTAAACAAGCAAATCTTCAAGATAGGTACAAATAAAGTTATTTATACCTACATTACCGTTGCACACATTTACATTTCTTAAAAACTCCTCCACTTTTTTGGTGGCAAAATCACTCCGACACCTTATGCAAAATGTTCCCATAAGCCTGATTATCTTGCCGATAGCCGCATCAATAATCGGCAGTGCCTCTCTTAATGATGAATACAAATCCATTTCAACATCAGAAAGAGGCTTGTAAGAGTTTATAAGGGCAAAGGGATGACTGTCTCCTGTCATAGCAGGAGCACACTGAACAAGAGCCTTTTTTTCTTTTGGTTTTTTTCTGAAAATTCCCATAACTCTCCTATCTTCTGGCAGCAAGTGCAATAAAGCCGCTGCCGCCATCTAAAATTGTCGTTACAAAATATCTTATATCGTCCATAGCGTGGTCGTTTTCCTTGACAACACTGTCAATTCCACCCTTTTCATCCCAGCGATAAAGGGAAAATTCTCTCATACTGTCCCTGCAACTGTCACAGATAACAATATCCCTGTTTTTTAGTGCCGTAGACACCTTTCTTATGCCGTCAATAACATTGTTCTTTGCAGGGATTACACTGTATTTGTTGTGCCGTCTGATTGTTTCTATAAAGCTTGCCGCAGAGGGATCAACTGCAATTTCCCTTACCCTTTTGTCACCAATAAGCTCCTCAAGGGAAGCATAGTGCTCCTCATCGGTTTTTTGATAACCCTCAATTCTGGAATTAAAGTAGTATTCCTTAATTCTATACCATACCTTATCCTTTTTTCCCCACAGACCGAAGGATGCAGGGTTAACAGTGCCATAGTCACAAGACACTGCATATTCCAAAAAATTTCCGTCTGGCACAGGAACAAAGACATCGTCCTTGTCCATAAAGGGATACACCGCACCTGTGGTAGCTACCCACTTGCCACGTACAAACCGCTGATAAAAGGCACCGCTGTAAAGCCCCTCGTATCTTTTAATCATTTTTTCACTGAGAGAGGGATTATCTCTCATTTCAAAGTGAATATAAAGAGTGTTTTTACTTTTGCACCTTTTTATCCACTCACGATAGAACCAATGACCGGGATACTCGGGATTACAGTTAAACCAAAAGGTACTCCCTTCCACAGAGCACCTTGCAAGCGATTGCTCCACAAAGGACCTGGGCATAAGTGCCACCTCGTCAAGAAAAACACCACCGAGGGTAATCCCCTGAATAAGACTTGCGCTCATCTCATCCTTACCTCCAAAAAGGTAAAATCGGTTAACCACTCCCTTGTGGCTTACCTCCAGAATATTTTCGCTTTTCTTAAGCTCCGAGGTAAAACCCAGCTCTGTAAGACATTTTATGAGAGGTACAATAACATTGCGTTTGAGACTTCTGATTGTCTTCCCGCACATCGCAAAGGACATATTGCTGAATCTGCTCATTGCCCAGCTGATAAAGGATATTGACATACAAAATGTCTTGCCGCTTCTCACTGCTCCGTCACAGATGATAGCATCATAATTTTTGTACGGTGAATTGTTGCACCACCATGTCAGTACCTTTAGCTGTTTTTCTGAAAAAGGTTTGTAGCTACTCATCTCTATTCACCAATGCCATTGCACTTTTTTCAAGCGCTTCATAGAATGGTACACATTCCTTTTGTCCTTCATCGGAACTATACAGCCTTTCCATAGCTTTCAGCCTGTCAAAGAATTTAATTTCCATAGCGCCATCCTTGGGCTTCTTTATCTCGGAAATCATAAACAAATCCATACTTTTCAGTCTGTCGGCTGAAATATTCTCACTGCTTAAAAGGCTTATGCAGTCGTCAATATTGCCAAATGCAAGATGCTCATACCCAAGGTAAGCAAGGCTTTTCATCAGCCTCTTTCTGTTGTCAAGAATTCTGATAATTTCCTTAATTATCTCATCTTTAGCGATAAGGCACGCGCCTGCCAGACTGTCCTTGTAGCCTGCAAGGTGAGCCGCCTTATCAATGGACTTACCTTGAGAAACCAACAAACAAAATGTTCGTTCTCTTTTTTTCAAATCAATTGTTACCTCCTTTTTCTGTAACCCCATGTTTTATTGCAGGTTACAACCATACCCCGTAAAATAAAAAAATTGCATTGAAAAATGCAATCGGCTGATTTTATTAACATTTTGTTTACAAAAAATGCAATAATTGCATAAAAACAGGAAATAATAATTAACGGTGATATAATGTTTAATTCCTTATTCGAAAATAACACAAGTGTACTGGACAAACTAACCAGAGCAAATGACAGTTTCGACATTATCAAAAGGGTAATAAAAATAAACAAAAGAAAGTCCGCCATATATTTCATTGACGGACTTTTAAAAGACGATATAATGGAAAAGCTTATGGAGTTTTTCTACAAAATTACCGACGACAGTTTTTTTGAAAGTGCTGATAGCTTTATGGAAAACTGTGTACCTTATGTTGAAGTAAACAAAAGCACCGATACACAGGAGATTGTAACTGCACTTCTGTCGGGAATAGCTCTTATAACTATAGACGGAATTAAAGAAATTATTCTCCTTGACACCCGCACCTATCCACAAAGAGAAACTGCAGAACCACAGAACGATAAGGTATTAAGGGGCAGTAAGGATGGATTCACAGAGATTTTTATACACAACTGTGTTTTAATCAGACGTAGAATAAGGGATAAAAACCTTACCATAACAGCTATGCAGGCAGGCAAAAGATCAAAGACAGATGTGGCGCTTGTGTATATGGTTGATAAGGTTGACAAAAATCTGCTGAACAAAATTCAAAAGAAAATAAAAGATATTGACAGTATGGGGCTGACAATGACCCAGCAGGGCTTTGTGGAAGCACTTATAAATCAAAAGTGGTTAAATCCCTTTCCTAAAGTAAAATATTCAGAAAGACCCGACTCCACTGCCGCCAACGTACTAAAGGGCAATATTGCAATAATTGTGGACAACTCCCCCTCTGCAATCATAATACCCACATCTGTATTTGATTTAATGGAGGAGGCAGACGACTACTATTTTCCTCCCATAACAGGCACATATTTAAGACTTTCCCGATATTTCATCTCACTTTTATCCCTGTTTGTAACACCACTATGGCTGCTTGGCAATCAAATGCCCCAGCTTGTTCCCGACTTTTTAAAATTCACAATAATAGACGAACCCCAAAACATATCTCTCTTTTGGCAGCTAATTCTGATAGAAATAGCAATTGACGGACTGCGGCTTGCTTCAATAAACACACCGGAAATGCTCAGCACCACCATAGGAATTATCGGAGGTATCGCCCTTTCGGAATTTGCAGTAGATGCAGGCTTTGCCGCAACAGAAACAATACTGTATATGGCTTTTGTAGCAATTGCAAACTACTCACAACCAAGTCAGGAACTTTCATATTCCATAAAATTTTTCAGAATAATTTTGTTGGTGCTTACAAGACTGCTGTCACTTTGGGGATTACTGGGCGGAACACTACTGATTATAGTAATGCTTGCAACAAATAAAACATTGTCAGGCAAAAGCTACCTTTACCCTCTTTTTCCACTGAAACCAAAGGAACTTTTTGAAAAATTTGTTCGCACAAAATCAAAGTAATTTCACCGCAAAATACAGTATAATAAAACACGGCATAACAAAAAGCCACCCATACGGGTGGCTCAAATTGTTTAAATAAAGAAATAAACTATCAATTAGTTGTTAATGAGCTTATCCTCGTCAGACCAGCTATAGAGCTTTCTGATTTCTGCACCAACAACTTCTGCCGGATGTTCAGCAGCATTGTTACGCATTGCTCTGAAGTGTGCCTGACCGCCTGCAGGGGACATATCAAGGAGGAAGTCTTTAGCAAAAGCACCGCTCTGGATATCTGCAAGTACCTTCTTCATAGCCTTCTTTGTGTCCTCTGTAATAATCTTTGGACCTGTGATATAGTCGCCGTATTCAGCAGTGTTAGAGATTGAATATCTCATACCTGCAAATCCTGACTGATAAATAAGGTCAACAATAAGCTTCATTTCGTGAATACATTCAAAGTAAGCATTTCTTGGGTCATAACCTGCTTCAACAAGTGTTTCAAAACCACACTGCATAAGTGCGCAAACACCACCGCAGAGAACAGCCTGTTCACCAAAAAGGTCTGTTTCTGTTTCTGTTCTAAAGTCAGTTTCAAGAACACCTGCACGGCTGCCGCCAATACCTGCTGCGTATGCAAGAGCAAGTTGCTGTGCCATACCTGTTGCATCCTGATGAACAGCAACAAGACAAGGAACACCCTTACCAACCTGATATTCTGAACGTACTGTGTGGCCCGGTCCCTTTGGTGCAATCATTGTAACGTCAACGTTTGCAGGTGGGATAATCTGACCAAAGTGAATTGCAAAACCGTGAGCAAACATAAGCATATTGCCTTCTTCAAGGTTTGGCTCGATGTCTGCCTTATACATAGCAGCCTGCTTCTCGTCATTAATAAGAATCATAATGATGTCAGCCTGCTTTGCAGCCTCTGCTGCTGTAAATACTTCAAAGCCCTGTGCTTCAGCCTTTGCCCAGCTCTTTGAGCCCTTGTAAAGACCGATAATTACCTTTACACCACTTTCCTTAAGGTTAAGTGCGTGTGCGTGACCCTGGCTACCATAACCAATGATAGCAACTGTCTTATCCTTTAAAAGATTCAGGTCACAATCCTGCTGATAAAAAATCTGTGCTGCCATTTAAAATTCCTCCCTTTAAAATTGGCATCAATATACTAATATCCAACTAAAAGCCTCAATCTGCCAAATCAGGCAAATAAAAACCTTTAATTGAATATTAGTATTATTTTGTTATATTATAAAAAAGCGCTTAATTATTTATCTGCCTTTTTATTTCTATCATTATAACCGCTGTGATAAGCCTCTCCCTGACCCTTTTCTATGGCAACAGTGCCTGTACGGACAATTTCCTTTAAACCATAGGGTTTCAAAAGGTCTACCAAGGTATCGATTCTCTCTTGAGAGCCGGAAAATTCCAAGGTGATTGACGAATTTGCAACATCGGCAACCTTTGCGGACATAAGTTCTGCAATACGCATAATCTCATCACGCTTCTGACTGTTACAGCCAACCTTGATAAGAAGCAGCTCTCGGCTTACATATTCACCCTCAACAAGTCTTTTAACCTTAATAACAGGTATCAGCTTATTCAATTGTTTCTCAAGCTGTTCAACCACATACTCGTCACCGTTTGCAACAATTGTTATTCTGGAAATTGCAGGATTACTTGTTACACCAACGGCAAGACTGTCAATATTAAAAGACCTTCTTGAGAAAAGTCCTGAAATCTTTGACAGTACACCTGAATGGTTTTCAACTATTACTGATAAAGTGTATTTCATAATAAATCAACCAACATAAAATCAAATATCATATAGACGGAGTATTGGGATAAACATTGCAAACAAGGATAAAAGGCTCTTTAGTTTTAAACATATGCTCTGCAATCTTTTCCGCTTCCTCATTGGAGTTTACCTCGGCAGACTTTATACCGTAAGCATCTGCAATCTTTATAAAGTCAGGATCCTCCAGAATGGTGGCGCTGTAGCGGCTTTCATACAGCTTTGACTGAAGCTCCCTCACCATACCAAGGCGGTTGTTCCTCATAACAATGATTTTTACATTAATATGGTTCTGCATAATAGTGCCAAGCTCTGTGAGATTCATCTGGAATGAACCGTCACCACACACCGCAACAACATCTCTTGTGGGACGTGCCAGCTTTGCACCCATTGCAGCCGGAATGCTGTAACCCATTGTGCCCATACCTCCGGTTGTAAGGAATCTGCCCTCAC
>JAFLUK010000190.1 GCA_022508865.1 Oscillospiraceae bacterium
ACCTTTAAAACTGACTACAATGGTGAGTATTATCCTTGCTTCCTTGCAGATGACTACTTACACTGTTCACAGCGTACAACTGCCGGTAACGATACATGGAAATACCGTGCATATGCCAAGGGTTTCTATGACCTTGTTCAGTATGTAGACGATTCAAATAAAGTACGTACTGCTGCGGTAACTCTTTATCTTGATTTGCACAATAAGCCAAAGGACGTAAAAATCTATATTGATAATACTTCCCTTATTAAGGACGCATCTCACCGTCCGGTTTCTGATATTGACTATGCTTCTCTGAAGCGTTTGGGTAATTCAACAATCTATTCGGCAACTTTCAACCTACCATTTGATTACACCTTGGTTGAATCCGGATTGACAGAGTATTCATCTCCAATGTTCCGTTTCAGAGATATTAAGGTTCTCGGTACTGATGATGACTACCATACATATACATTCTCTGCTAAAGCACAGCCCTCAGGACAGTGTGCAGCTGACCAGTATGGTACAGGAGAAGTTTGGATAGAATCATCTAATCTTTATCTTGACAGCTCCAAGGGTATTGTATCTTCTTCATCAACACAGAGTCTTTACTCTTCATCAGCAGCACTGGAAGATGACTCTGATGATAACTCAAAAGATATTATCGCCTCCGGCGCAGGTGCTGAAGTAGTAGAATCAGGTGCTTCTGTTGACCTGATTTCTGCCGGATATGATATTAATGGTGATGTTTATTTTGACAACAATAAAACAAAGTGGAGTAATGTATATTTATTCATTGGTAAAGACAGTTGGGTATCTGCATATAAAATGGAGCACCAAGGTAACAACATTTATAAATACAGCATAAGTTGGGGCGGTGCTACGGCAATATTCTTTGCTTCATCTGATGATAAGTCATTTGGCAATAATGGTAAAAGCGCAAATATTGGAGGTACGAAGTCTACTCTTACTTCCGGTTCCTATACTTCAAATTATGGTTCCAGCAGTTCAATTCCATGTGGAACTGACAATTGTTACGTGCCTGCAAGTGGTTCAAATAACGCTTCATTGTCCACAAAATCCGTAGCAGAAGTTTTGGATGGATATGGAATTGTTTCAGATGACATTATCAGTGTTTTAAATAGCACAAAGATAATGTTCTATGTTGGTGAATATACAAGTTGGGATAAATATACGGTTTACCTCAATACTTCTGCAAGCAGCTCTGGTGCTACATCTGTCTCTCTCAGCAATACCGGTTCATCTAGTCCCGGTCCTGGTAGTGATAGATACGGTTATGTAACTCTACCTGCTGCTCAATATTATGTAACACACGATAATAGTTTTGGTTATAAGCCTAGGATGTCTGCTACTGCAGTTGCCGGTAACTACTATGTTGTTCAGGATACTAATCCTAGTGTTTATGCAACTACTGTTTCAGGTGGTACAAACACTTCAATATCTACTGATGGTACGGTTACAACAACAGCAGTTAGTGGCAAATCGGGTGTAGGTAAAAACCTCTCTGTTGTTTATTATGTAAAGTCAGGAACTACTTATACCAAGGCTGGTACAACTGCCAGTGAAGCCAGCGCATATCTCAAGAGTTTAACTTCAGGGACACATACTCTTTATACTTGTGCAACTGATGGCATTA
>JAFLUK010000191.1 GCA_022508865.1 Oscillospiraceae bacterium
CCTCATCAGGGCAGTAAGCCAAGAGATGTGCTTATGACATATCAGGAGTGGCTTGAAAGAAAAAATATTAAAGGAGATACAAGCGGGGATAATACTTCTTACAGCGATGAAGAAGATTATTCCTGACAGGAATTATTATGGCTTTTCTTCCGATTACAAAAGAAGAAGTGAAAATAAGAGGCTGGGACTATATAGATTTTATCTATGTAACAGGTGACAGCTACGTTGACCACCCTTCCTTTGGTGTGTCCATAATCACAAGAGTGCTGGAGTCACAGGGCTACAGAGTAGCCATTCTTTCTCAACCGGAATGGAGAGATAAAAAGAATTTCAATCCATTTGGTAAGCCAAGGTACGGCTTTTTTGTTACTTCCGGCAACATAGATTCAATGGTTGCCCACTACACAGTGAACAAAAAGAAGCGTTCTGACGATGCATACACAGCAGGGGGCAGGGCAGGAAAACGTCCTGATAGAGCAGTTGTTGTATATTGCAATATTTTAAGGGAGCTGTACCCGGATTCACCAATTATTATTGGCGGACTTGAAGCCTCACTCAGGAGATTTGCCCACTACGACTATTGGGCAGATGAAGTGAAACCATCAATACTTTATGATAGCAAAGCCGACATTATTTCCTATGGTATGGGAGAAAAGCAAACAATAGAAATTGCAAAACGTCTGTCCTGGGGCAAAACCGTAAAGGATTTACGTGATATCAGGGGGATTTGTTATTCTGTCCCCACAGAGGAGTATGAGCCTGGTCCCGTAGTTGATTTGCCAAGCTATGAAAGGGTTCGGGAAAATAAAAAGGATTATGCAATAGCCGCAAGAAAAGAACTTGAAGAAGCAGATGCTGTCCGTGGCAGAATAGTAATTCAGCGTCACGGAAAAAGTATTCTTGTGCAAAATCCACCAATGCCGCCACTTACCACAGAGGAGCTGGATTGGGTTTATTCTTTGCCATATGAAAAGTATTATCACCCAAGCTACGAGGAACTTGACGGTGTACCGGGAATTAAAGAGGTAGAGTTTTCAATTACACACAACAGAGGTTGTTTCGGCGCTTGTAATTTCTGTTCAATAGCCTTTCATCAGGGCAGAGCTGTTACAGTCCGCAGTAAAAAAAGTGTTTTAAATGAGGCAGAAAAACTTGTAAAAAACCCACGATTCAAAGGTTACATTCACGACGTTGGCGGACCAACAGCAAATTTCAGATTACCCTCCTGTGAATTTCAAAGGGAACACGGTATGTGCAAGAACAAAAAATGCCTTGCGCCCAAACCCTGCAACAATTTGCAGGTTGACCACAGTGAATACATAGATTTGCTCCGTTCCATAAGAAAAATTGAAGGTATAAAAAAGGTGTTTGTTCGTTCAGGTATCAGATTCGACTACCTTATGGAGGACGATAGCAAGGAATTTTTTAACGAGCTTGTAAAATACCACGTCAGCGGTCAGCTGAAGGTAGCCCCTGAACACTGCTCCGCAGCAGTTCTTGACAAAATGGGTAAGCCTCACATAGAAGCCTACAAAAAATTTCAGGATGAATTTTATAAAATTACAAAACAGGTAGGCAAGGAGCAGTACCTTGTACCATACCTTATGAGTTCACACCCCGGCTCAAC
>JAFLUK010000192.1 GCA_022508865.1 Oscillospiraceae bacterium
CGCTTTGTCCTTTACACTTTGCGTTTTGAACATTAAAAAATAATTGTGCATTGATTAAGAATTATAAAAGCCTCAGGCGGAGGCTTTACATATACAGAATATTTTAATTAAAAAGGAGATTTTAATGAGTAATCCCAGAAGAGTGGCATTCGATGTGCTTTATAAAATCGAAACCGACAAAAGCTACAGCTCAATAGCTGTAAATACAGCACTAAAAGAAAACAGTCTTAACAGGCTTGATTCCTCATTTGCATCTGTAATAATCTATGGTGTGCTGGAAAGCAAGTTGACTCTTGACTATATAATCCGTCAGTATTCTTCTGTAAGATTAAAAAAGATAGAAGCAAAAACACTTATGCTTCTTCGAATTGGTGTTTATCAGCTACTCTATATGGACAAAGTGCCGGAAAGTGCCGCAGTGAATGAAACTGTGAAAATAGCAAAAAATCTGAAATTATTTAAATCATCCGGCTTCATAAACGGTATACTCCGAAGTATCACAAGGGATAAGGAAAAATGTAATTTAGAAAATATCCTTGTAAATTGCGGTAAGGATAAGGAAATGGCAGAGATAAAATATCTGTCTGTAAAGTACTCTGTCCCCGAGGAGATTATATCTACGTGGCTTACCTCCTATGGCAAGGAAACAGTAAAAGATATGCTTTCTTGTCTGAAGGGCAGACCTCCACTGTATGCAAGGGTCAACACACTTAAAACCACGGAGGATGAGCTTATTGCAAAACTTTCTGAAGAGGGAATATCAGCTGAAAAAACTACTCTGAAAAATGTTATATCAATAAGCAATACAGGTTCTGTAGAAGAAAACAATTCCTTTAAAAAAGGAGAATTTTATATTCAGGATTTATCCTCAAATATTGCAATCAGCACCCTGTTGCCAAAGGAGGGCGAGGTGGTTTATGATGTGTGTTCTTCCCCGGGAGGAAAATCCTTTACATCATCAATACTTATGAATAACAAGGGTAGAATAAATGCCTTTGATTTATATGAGCATAAAATTAAGCTGATTAACAGTACATCAAAAAGACTTGGAATTGACATAATTGATGCAAATGTTAAGGACGCATCAACATCAACAGAGGAAAATACTGCAGATGTTGTAATCTGTGATGTACCCTGTTCGGGCCTTGGTATTATCAGAAGAAAGCCCGAAATAAAATATAAAGAGGATTTGTTGGATAATTCTTTAAAAGAAATACAATATAAAATACTTACTTCATCAGCAAAATTAGTGAAAAAGGGCGGCAGACTGATGTATTCTACCTGCACCCTTAATCCGGAAGAAAATAATAAAATTGTAGAAAAATTTCTTTCAGAACATAAATCTTTCTTTGGTGAGAAAATAATTCTGCCTGAGAATATTAAAAGAACAGTGGAAGAAAAAGAATACGAGTGTTCACTGTTTCCCCAAAGCAACAACACAGACGGCTTTTATTTTGCAATTCTGAAACGAGGAGATTAAATGACAGATTTAAAATCAATGACAATTGAAGAAATACAAAATCTGGTCGTTTCTTTGGGTTATCCCAAATTCAGAGGTAAGCAAATTTTCGATTGGATCACAATGGGAATTTCATCTTTTGACGAAATGAAT
>JAFLUK010000193.1 GCA_022508865.1 Oscillospiraceae bacterium
GCTGTGTATCGGGGTAATTATTCTTGCATTTATTTATAACAGAAAATTTGAACTGAACTTTACCACTATTATTTATCCCTCAATTGCAATATTCTGTATGATAATTGTGACTATTCTCTACTATTTCAGACCAATCGGAAACAACAGTATGCTCCTTGACAAGAAGGTGGAATACTCATTCTGTGAGGACAAAATTCTCGGAAACGACAGTGAATTTTCTTTTGATGATTTTTCAAAGATTTATGAGGATAAGTACTACTATTACTTTTATATCAGCGAAACAGAGGGTTTCATTATTGACAAAGATTATGTTGATTTTGATATGAGTGAATATCTTAAAGACAAAATTCAAAGTAAAAAGGTACTGCACCTTTTAAAGTAACTCTAAGTGATATTATATGAAGATTAAAATTTGCGGACTTACCCACATTAAAGAAGCTGAATATCTGAATATTAATCAGGTTGACCTTGCAGGAATGGTACTGTTCTTTCCAAAAAGCAAAAGAAACATTACTATAGACAAGGCAAAAGAGATAATGCATCATCTCAACAATAGCATAAAAACTGTTGCTGTGGTGGTTTCTCCCACTATTGAACAGATAAGAGAAATTGAAAATGCAGGCTTTGATTACATTCAAATTCACGGTGAGTTGTCTGCAAATCTACTGAAAGAAATCAATCTGCCTGTTCTTAAGGCTTTTAATGTAACCGATATTCAAAAGCTGTCCTGTTATGAAAAGGAAAATAAAATTAAAGGCTATGTGTTTGATGCAGAAAGTCCGGGCAGCGGCAAAGTCTTTAATTGGAATATTCTCAAGGATATTCCAATAGGTGAAAAACTGTTTATACTTGCAGGAGGACTTGACCCAGACAATGTGAGGGAAGCTGTTTCGCAGGTAAAACCTGACTGTATAGATGTTTCCTCCGGTGTTGAGTTTGATGAAAAATCAGAAAAAACAGGCAAAGACCCAAAGAAGATTGCTTCCTTTGTAAGAAATGCAAGAACAGAAATACAGTTCTTTGACAATCTCAATAACCATATAAAGGATATAAGAGTTAAGGTTTTTGTAGAGGAACAGGGTTTTGTCAATGAGTTTGACCACATTGACAACAATGCAAGACATTTGCTCTGTTGGTGTAATGGCGAGCCTGTGGGCACTTGCAGAATTTATTTTAATGAAAAGAATAACACATATTCTGTAGGCAGAATTGCAGTGATAAAGAATTACAGAGGACTTAGCCTTGGCAAAGAAATTCTGAAAGCTGCCGAAAAAGAGGTTGCAAGGCTTGGCGGCAAGGAGGTTACCCTGTCCGCACAGGAGAGGGCCTCCGTGTTTTATGAGAAGCAGGGGTACACAAAGTATGGTGATGTATACCTTGACGAGTATTGCCCCCACATTGCAATGAAAAAAACTATATAAGTATTACGGCACACTCTTTTTTTGGAGTGTGCCGTACTGTTTTTCATATAAATAACGTTTTTTTAGTGTAAAATAACTGAAAATAAGGGTATAATAAAGCTTCTCAAAGTGATATATTTAATGCGACAAAACAAATGGAGGAAAAAAGAAATGAACATTTTATACTTTGGACCAGAGGAA
>JAFLUK010000194.1 GCA_022508865.1 Oscillospiraceae bacterium
AAAAACCCCTTATGGTAGTTTGCTTCATTCTACCATAAGGGGATTTTTACTGTACTTGCGTTTTTTTCACCAACGTTATTATATTGTTATATTCGATTATTTACAAGATCGGCAATTGTAATTGAATCAAAAAACTCGTTTTTCATATCATAATACTTTTGCCACATTGGCAATGTTTTGCATTCAGCACGTCGGTTGCATTCTTGTGCATTGCAGCCTAAACAGGCAACAGGGGCAAGGTCACCCTCGGTCAACCGAAGAATATGACCAACAGAGTATTCCTCAATGGGGTGATTTAGCTTGTAGCCGCCTCCCTTGCCGGAAATACCTTCAACAAGATTATCTTTAACAAGCAAGGGCATAATTCTTTCAATGTATTTCAAAGAAAGTTCCTGTCGTTCTGCAATTTTTTTCATAGGAATATAGTCATCACTGCTGTGTTCAGCAAGATCAATCAAAACCCTGATTGCATATCTTCCTCTTGTAGAAATCATAAAAACTTCTCCTTAGTCATTAAAAAGCGGGGTAGAGAGGTAACGGTCGCCTGTATCCGGAAGAAGAACAACAATATTTTTGCCTTGATTTTCAGGTCGCTTTGCAAGAGTGATAGCAGCAGAAAGCGCAGCACCTGAAGATATACCTACAAGGATACCTTCTTTCAGTCCTATAAGTTTGCCATAGGCAAAGGCATCTTCATTTTCAACAGTTATTATTTCATCATATATTTTTGTGTTGAGAATGTCAGGAACAAACCCTGCTCCGATTCCCTGAATTTTGTGGGGTCCTGCAACACCTGTTGAAAGTACGGCAGAGGATTTTGGCTCAACAGCCACAACCTTTATATCAGGGTTTTGTGATTTCAGATATTCACCCACACCTGTAACTGTACCGCCGGTGCCCACACCTGCAACAAATATATCCACCTGTCCGTCAGTATCCTTATAAATTTCGGGACCTGTTGTTGCTCTGTGAATTGCAGGGTTTGCAGGATTGACAAATTGTCCCGCAATAAAGCTATTGGGAATTTCCTTTGAAAGTTCCTTTGCTTTTGCAATAGCACCTGACATACCCTTTGTGCCGTCTGTAAGTACAAGCTCTGCGCCGTAGGCCTTCATAAGTGTTCTGCGTTCAACAGACATTGTGTCGGGCATAACTATAATAATACGATAACCTCTTGCTGCGGCAACAGAAGCAAGACCTATTCCTGTGTTACCGCTGGTAGGTTCAATAATAACAGAGTCTTTTTTCAAAAGTCCTTTTTCTTCTGCATTATCAAGCATAGATTTAGCAACTCTGTCCTTCACAGAGCCTGCTGGATTAAAATACTCTAACTTTGCCAGAATGTTTGCCTTAAGATTAAGTTCCTTTTCAATGTTTGTAAGTTTAAGTAAAGGTGTATTTCCGATTAATTGGTCTGCTGATGTATATATATTTGACATAATAAAATCTCCCTTATTCAACTGCTTTGAAGGCATTGTCCAAAGCAGCAATTAAATCTTTAATATTTTCGATACCTACCGAAAGGCGAATTGTGTTAGGCTTAATTCCCTGTTCAAGAAGTTCTTCTTCTGTTAATTGAG
>JAFLUK010000195.1 GCA_022508865.1 Oscillospiraceae bacterium
GGGGATATCAAAGCCCGCCTTTCTTAGTTCATGCGCCAGCTCCGCCGCCTGCGGTACGTCAAGCCCGAGACGTTTGATTTTTTCTGTATCGCAAAACACCTCTTCAGGCACGCCGTCCGCAACAATCTCTCCGCTGTCCATCATAATTGTTCGGTTGCCTGTGGTTAGCGCCTGATTGATATTGTGGGTAATCATCATAGTGGTAATGCTGTTTTCAGAAACAATCTGCTTTGTAATTTTCATTACCTTTTCTGCTGTTGCAGGGTCAAGCGCCGCTGTATGCTCATCAAGAAGCAGCAGCTTTGGAACAGACAGTGTACACATCAGCAGAGTTACAACCTGTCTTTGACCACCTGACAGAAGCCCTACCTTGTTCTTTAGTCTGTCTTCCAGACCCATATCATAGCGTGCAAGCTGTTCTCTGAAAAACTTTCTCATTTTTTCATTTACAGCAGATTGAAAAACCCTTGTTCTGCCCTTGCTGTATGCAAGAGCCAAGTTTTCTTCAATAGTCATATCGGGAGCGGTACCCTTCATAGTGTCCTGAAAAACTCTGCCTATGTTGCGTGCACGTTTGTGCTCCTTTGCATAGGTGATGTTTCTTCCGTCAAGTTCAATTTTTCCTTTGTCACACCAAAATGTACCGCTGACCGCATTGAACAAAGTACTTTTGCCTGCGCCGTTACTGCCGACAATTGTTACAAAGTCTCCGTCTTTAAGTTCAAGAGACAGATTATTGAGGGCAGTGTGTTCATTTACGGTACCCTTTCCAAACACCTTGGTTACATTACTTATCTTCAGCATTGCCGTTACCTCCGTGTTTAATTCTTAACCTGCCGATATAGTACTTAAATGCAGGAATTGACAGTGCAAAGGCAACGATAAGCGCTGTAATCAACCTTACTACCTGTGCTGTAAATATGCCCGAATTGATTACCCATGTGATAATAAAACGGTATATAAGGGAGCCTGCTACTGCAGAAACAAATCCGATTGTAACGCTCCTCTTGCCCAAAATAGCCTCACCAATAATCACAGAGGCAAGACCTACAACAAGTATACCTGTACCCGAGGAAATATCTGCATAGCCCTGATACTGACAAATCATACCGCCGCTTAAGGCAATCAGACCGTTGGCTATCATAAGTGCCACCATTTTACTAACATCAACATTGATTGAAGATGCACGTACCATATCTTCGTTGTTTCCTGTTGCCCTCATACAAAGTCCAAAATGTGTTTTGAAAAACCAAATGAGAACAGCAACACAAACAGCCACCACAATGAAGGACAAAATCAGCTTTGCGTTGTGTCTGCCAAAAAGGTCAACACCAATGGAGCTTAAAATCTCATCAAATTTTGTGAATACTCTGCTGTTTCTGTCCACGTTCACATTTGGAGAACCCAACACAATAAGATTCACACTGTATAGACCGCACATAGAGATAATACCTGCAAGAACAGGGTGAATTCTCAACTTTGTCTG
>JAFLUK010000196.1 GCA_022508865.1 Oscillospiraceae bacterium
ATAAGACCCTATCGTCAAGAGTTATTTGGAAAATTTTAACGATTATTTTTTAAAGTACATAAACGCCTGACATTTTAGCATACCGTTATATAGCTTTCTTCTCTTGTCTGCCTGTCTGCCAAAGATTTTTTCAAACTCATCATCAGGTGATATTATAGTATAACTCCAGCCGTCTTTTTTGACGAATTTTTTCCCAAGTATTTTATAAAGTTTTCTTGCACCCTCTATATCGAGAAGCCGCTCGCCGTATGGTGGGTTAGTTATTACAGAGCCTCTCTCTGTTTCTAAGATAAAATCTGCAATATCTCTGTGGATAAAGGTTATTCTGTCTGAAACACCTGCTTTTTCAGCATTTTCTCTTGCTATATTCAGTGACCCTTCATCAATGTCATAACCATAAGCCTTGAAGTTGCAGTCTGTATTAATTTCTGATTTTGCTCTTTCCCTCTCCTGTTGCCATACTTCCTTTGGAATTTGTGACCACTCTTCTGCAGAAAAACTTCTGTTGATTCCCGGAGGAATTTTCAGCGCTTTAAGGGCACTTTCTATGAGAATTGTGCCGCTTCCGCACATTGGGTCAATGACAGTATGGTTAGCCCTTACCATTGATAATTCAGCAAGAACAGCCGCCAGAGTTTCTTTTATAGGGGCATCGTTGGCGTTCTCTCTGTATCCCCTTTTATACAGACCCTGACCTGTGGTATCAAGCATAACGCTTGCCTTATCCTTGAAAACAAGAAACTGAATTTGATGGATTGAGTCTGTTTCCTCAATCCAGTCTTTGTTATAAACTGAAGAAAGGTGTTTTGCTACAGCCTTTTTGATTATTCTTTGACAGTCCGGCACTGACATAAGTTTACTGGAAAGACAAGAGCCTTTTACAGGGAATTTATCATTTTCTCCAATGTAATTTTCCCACTTTATTTTTGAAATGCCGTCAAAAAGCTGCTGAAAATCGGTAGCAGTAAAACTTGAAAGAAGTATTAATATTCTTTCTGCATAACGTGAACAAATATTTGCTCTTGCTAAAATATTAAAATCCCCTTTAAAAACAACCCTGCCGTTTTCCGGAGATACTTCTTTGGCGCCCATAAACTTAAGCTCGTTAGCCACAAGACCTTCAACACCTAAAAGACAGGTGGCCACCATTGTAATTTGATTATCCATAATTTTCTCCAAAAAATATAGAGGCTGCAACGCCTCTATATTCTCAATTTTGATTAAATTTGCAAATTAATTTATATTTGATTTCTATTACTTTTCAGGCTCTAATAGGCCGTAGTCACCGTTTTTGCGCTTGTAAACAACATTTGTTTCTTCTGTTTCGGAATTGATAAATACAAAGAAATCGTGGTTAAGCATATTCATCTGTAAAATAGCCTCTTCTACAGAAACAGGCTTAACAGGAATTGTC
>JAFLUK010000197.1 GCA_022508865.1 Oscillospiraceae bacterium
GTAGTCAGGCTCAAGATAAATATTATTAATTCTAATCATAAAAGCTTACCTGCCTTTATACCCGATGCAAAAGCAAATTGCAGATTATAACCTCCGCAAATGCCGTCAATATCCAGAATTTCACCGCAAAAGTACAGTTTTGGTATATACATACTTTCCAATGTATCGGGATTTATTTCTTTTGCACAAATGCCACCCTTGGTAACCTGACTTTTAGAAAAATCATTTTTCTTTGTGGCGGCAAAATCAAAATTGTTTATAAGTTCTGCCAAAGTTTCAATTTCCTTGTTGGAGATATCGGCACATTTTCTGTTAAAAGATCCCATTTTACCCTGTTTAAGTAAAGCAACTGAAAGCTTATTATTAAACATACCAAGGAAGTAATCCTCAATACTGCTGTCTTTGAACAGTTCTATGCGCTCCTTTAGGGTTTCGGTAATTTCATTCTTGCTTTTATCAGGTAATAGGGAAATCTGCACTGTGTCGTAATCAAGGTGACTCAAATTAAAAGCGCAAATTCCCGAAATGCTGTTCTCGGTAAATTGAATTTCACCATATTCTTCTTTTATTTTTTTACCCTTGGAAAGCACTGTAACCTTACCGTCAACACGCACACCCTTAAGTCCTTTAATAATGTCTGATTTAACATTAATTGGGCATAGGGCAGGTGAAAGCTCTGTAATTGTGTGCCCCAAATTTTCAAGAATTTTAAACATACTGCCGTCACTGCCAAGCTTTGGTGAGCTTTTTCCGCCGGTTGCAACAATTACATTGTCACATATAAATTCATTATTGTCGGATAGGATATTAAATTTCTCTGTAAGAATAATATCCTTAACAAAGCAATCGGTAAAAATGTCAATCTCAAGTTCTTTCAATTTTCTTCGGAGAATATCAAGCACAGCAGAAGCCTGTTTGCAGTTGGGATAAACTCTCCCGTGTTCATCAGCAAATGAGTATAATCCCAAATCAGAAAAATACTTTACAATATACTTTGGAGAATATTCAGAAAATAGCTTTTTAACAGCAAAGCTAAAGCCGCCGTGATAATCCTTAATGCCGGCATTTATATTTGTCATATTGCATTTTCCGTTTCCTGTGGCAAGGATTTTTCTTCCGACACGGCTTTCCTTTTCCAAAACTGCAACTCTGTTAAATTGTTTTTTTGCTTCTATGGCTGCAATCAGTCCCGAAGCGCCTCCGCCGATAATAATTACATCATATTCTTTCATAGTCTTAACCTTACTAAATATAGAATTAAAGCGGGAATGAATCCCGCTAAATTTTTATAAAGACTTTTCTGTTGTTTTTTTCTTTTTCAGATAACTTCTCAAAACCGGCACGCCAATTATAATTGCAACAAGACCAATAAGTACAGCGGCTACAACAGCAAAAGGAATTTTCAG
>JAFLUK010000198.1 GCA_022508865.1 Oscillospiraceae bacterium
AAAAACCCAACAACGCACCGCCCCACGGTGCAGATGGAATTATGCTTGTGTTAAAAGATGAGCTGGGCGAAGTAACAAATATCACCCAGGTCCATATTGGGATGAGTAATACAGTTTATAAAAGAAGTTATTCGTATAACAACCGCTTCCAAAGTGGTAGTTGGAGTGAATGGATTAAGATTGCGGATGATTTGTCGCTTTATGCATTAACAAAAGACGTTAATGCAGGTCTTGCCCAAAAGGCCAATAAAGAAGATGTTGAAACCGCCCTTGCCAACAAAGCCGACAAAGCTACAACTCTTGCAGGCTATGGTATTACGGATACATATACAAAAGACGAAGTTCATGGCATAACAAAAACCATAACAGGCAAAGGCTTAATCAATCTACCCGATACAGTGGCAGGCAGTAAGCTGTTAGCTGTAAGCACTGATAGCAATTATCTTATCAAAAACAAAAATATGTATGAATATTATGTTGGATATGTTTATGGTGCAACAGCTACTACAGACGGAGAAAGTTACACAATCACAAAAACAAAAGAGGGTGATGCATATTTTGCTAATATCCCTAACACAGGAGGGGCTTATACAAAATATAACTGTGGTAATAAATTTGCCTACAAAGAAGGACTTATTATCACAACAATCTATTCCGACAATACAAAAAACAAAACATTTATTGCATACTATGATGAAAATGATACCTGTTTGTTGCGTAAGTCCTATTTAGTTGACGGAAACACTTTTGCACTTCCTCAAGTGGAAAATGCAAAGTATTTTGTAGTCAGATTTGATATACCTGCTACACTTGCAGTTGGCGACAGTATAACAGTGAAAATCCAAATTGAATGTGGAGATACAGCAACAGACTATGTTGCTCCACAAAGTAATACACAGGGTATCACATATCGAGAAAACACAAACATCATTTGTGACAGTGAATGTACTGTTAAATATGTTCCGGAGGTATACACCAAATCGGAAATCAAGAAATACATTGATGAAAGATTAAACAATCTAACAAACTGATAGAAAGGCGGAATAAAAAATGAAAGAATTATTATGTACCGGACTGGGTTGTGTAGGCTCATATATCGCAACCTTGTTTGGAGGTTGGAGCAGCGGAATGGTGACATTAATTATCTTTATGGCGGTAGACTACTTAACAGGATTGATATGTGCAGGAGTATTTAAAGCTTCTGCCAAATCAAAAAATGGTGGATTGGAGAGCCGTGCAGGTTTTAAGGGGTTGTGCCGGAAGGGTGTAATCTTATTAATTGTATTAGTAGGCTACAG
>JAFLUK010000199.1 GCA_022508865.1 Oscillospiraceae bacterium
TGTATAATAACTGTCGTCAATCTTTTTAAATTCAGGAAAAATAACTTTAAGCAGCCTGCCCTCTGCGTCAAACTCAACAGGTATAAAGGCATTAGCCGATACATACTGTACTTTATCAGGTCCTATGGGCTTAATAACCATTCCGCCTGTTGCAAATCCTTCCTGCAAGTACATATTTATGTTATTTATTGCCTTGTTAAAAAGTTCATTCAGCTTGTCATTTGTTACACTTGCCGTCATTTCATTTAAGACAATGTTAGCAAACTCTCTTGTTACTGATTGTTCAAGCCGCAAGCTTTGTATACCCTTTTTTTCATTTATCCATTCTGCTTTGCCACAGTAGTTATTATACCACCCCTCTATAACATCAACCATACTGGAAGATAGAGCAATTTTAATATTCAATGCTGTTTTAATATCCTTTAAGGGAAACAACCTGTACCACACCCCTTTCACAAAATTAATTAATCCCATATCACACCGCCTTTATATAGCGTTTCATATCTCTTTCAAACGTGTATTCGAATGCGTCCAATGTATCAATATCCGTTGTACCGTCATCAAGTCTTATGTCCTCTTGTTTCTTGCTATCCCATACAGCTTCCTGTAATGCTTCTTTCAAGGTTTTACAACCATCAGTATAATAGAGCCTACCTGATCCTATAAGCCTGTTTTCACACCGTATGCGGTCATTTACAATGTCTTTTCTTGCACCTCTTACAATAACGTTGGGAAAGCGTTTTTCAAAGGCCCGTTTAAGTCCTCGTCCTAGCACCGTTTCCGCATTATCAAAATAGACTTTGTAAACATCACCATATAAATCAAAAACAGACTGTGCAAAATCAAGCACAAGTCTGTCTATATCGTTACTATCATAGTCGCCAAAGTGGCGTTCACTTTTTAATGCCACCAGGTATTTGTAATTATCCACATTAGCAGTTGCCACAAAACCGTGGCCGGAGCCATTACCCCCAAAGTCAACACCGATTGTTATGTCTTCAAGCTGTGAGGTTAAAAACTGCTTTTTGTTACTATCCGTGTATTTGTTGACAATCTCGCAATAGTATGCCTTTGGGTTATCTGCAAACTTTCTGTAGCAAGCCCCTTCAGCTCTTACCCATTTACCTTTTATGTATCTGTCGTAGTAGATAGTGCCTTCATACTCATTGCATAAATTT
>JAFLUK010000002.1 GCA_022508865.1 Oscillospiraceae bacterium
AGTTGTTGGTATGGTAAACGGTATGCTGGACGAGCTGAACATTACAGTTCCTGTAGCACTTCACCTTGACCACGGCTCATATGAGGGCGCAAAGGCTTGTATCGAAGCAGGCTTCTCATCAGTTATGTTTGACGGCTCACATTATCCAATTGAAGAAAACGTTGCAAAGACAACAGAGCTTGTTGGCATCTGTAACGACCTTAACCTCTCTATTGAAGCAGAGGTTGGCTCAATCGGCGGCGAAGAAGACGGCGTTGTTGGTGCAGGCGAATGTGCAGATCCTGACGAATGTAAAATGATTGCTGATCTTGGTGTAACAATGCTTGCAGCAGGTATTGGTAACATTCACGGCAAATATCCTGAAAACTGGGCAGGTCTTTCATTTGATACTCTTGATGCTGTTCAGCAGAAGACAGGCGATATGCCATTGGTTCTCCACGGCGGTACAGGTATCCCTGCTGATATGATTAAGAAGGCAATTTCTCTGGGCGTTTCCAAAATTAATGTTAACACAGAGTGCCAGTTAGCTTTTGCAGAGGCTACAAGAAAGTATATCGAAGATGGCAAGGACCTTCAGGGCAAGGGCTTTGACCCAAGAAAACTTCTTGCACCGGGCGCAGAAGCAATTAAGGCTACTGTTAAGGAAAAGATGGAACTCTTTGGTTCAGTAGGCAAGGCTTAATTTTACAATAATTAATAAGAACACTAACGGTCGTCTGGAAAATTACAGACGGCCGTTAACTTTATGCTAAACAAACTAAACATAAAAAGAAAATATAAACACATAATAAAAACAGAAGGATTAGTTTTAAGGAGCTGTGCAATGACTATCTTTTCTGTTTTTATTTTTTTGGGCGGACTTGCGTTTTTTCTGTTTGGAATGAAGCTTATGGGTAACAGTCTGGAAAAGCTGTCGGGGGGAAAAATGGAGAAAACCCTTGGCAAGCTTACAAACAATTTGTTGAAGGGTGTACTTTTGGGTGCAGGTGTAACCGCTCTGATACAGTCCAGCTCTGCCACCACGGTTATGGTGGTAGGCTTTGTAAATTCCGGAATAATGAACCTTCAGCAGGCTGTGGGTGTTATTATGGGCGCAAATGTAGGCACCACCGCCACAAGCTGGATTTTAAGCCTTGTGGGCGTATCGGGTGATAATCTTATTCTCAATTTATTAAAGCCATCCAATTTTTCGCCCCTTGTTGCCTTTATCGGGGTGTTGATGACAATGCTCTGCAAAAGGGCTAAACCAAAGGAATTGGGTTATATATTCTTCGGTTTTGGAATACTTATGTATGGAATGACTATGATGAGCAGCTCTGTTGAGCCTTTGGCAGAGGAAAATTGGTTTAAGAATTTGTTTACCATATTTACAAACCCTGTGCTGGGACTTATTGCAGGGGCAATTCTTACAGCGGTTATGCAGAGCAGTACGGCCTCTGTTGGCGTGCTTCAGGCAGTTTCCGCCACAGGTATTATCACCTTTGGAAGCGCATTTCCTATTGTTCTGGGACAGAATATCGGCACCTGTATTACTACTCTTTTCTCTTGTATAGGCGCTAAAAAAAATGCAAAAAGGGCTGCATTTATCCATCTTTATTTTAACATCATCGGCGCAGCATTGTTGTTGATTTTGTACTACGGACTGATTTCTGCCTTTAATGTAGATACATCACTGATACCTGTAAATACAGTTACAATAGCGCTTATTCATACAGCTTTTAATTTGGTTTCTGTGGTATTTCTTTTGCCCTTTAACAAGCTTCTTGTCAGATTTGCCGAGCTTACAATCAAAGAGAGCACGGAACTTCCCGAAGTGTATATTGACGAAAGATTTCTTGCCACACCTGCTGTGGCTGTGGCAAGATGCCATGGTGTTACAAGGGATATGATGAGCCTTGCCGAAAAAATGATACAAATGGCATTTGGTACAATTGATGAAAAAACCTATGAAGATGTTAAGGAAATGGAAAGAAAGACAGATGTGTATGAGGATACCCTCAACAGTTATCTGATAAATCTGTCTAATAAAAACCTTAATCCAAGGGATAACAGGTCTGTTACAGCTATGTTTCATCATTCTAGTGATATTGAAAGAATTGCAGACTATGGGATGAGCATTGCAAAGCTTGTAAATGAAAAAAATAATAATCAGGTGGATTTTTCTCCGGAGGGAAACAGGGAAATAGAGGAAATCAAAAAAATTGTGTTGGAAATGCTCAAGGAAACAAGTCTGGTGCTTGCAGATAAACCTCTCTTTTACACTGGAAAGATAAACGCAATGGAAAAGAAGATAAAGGAACTGAGGCAAAAAAGCAGAACAAACCATGTGCAAAGGCTAAAGGAGAAAAAATGCAGTAAAAATTCAGGCATATACTTTGTAGATTATCTTACCTTTTTGGAGAGAATTTCGGCGATTTGCGTAAATATATGCAGTAATGCATCAGAAAAAACAGTGGCATTATAATGAAATTTATAAATAATAAAAGGGTTGATTAAACCAAATGATTTATAAATCAAACAATCTTAATTTGTATAAAATAATATAAAAATCAGTCTAATTATTAGTAGTTGAAAAAACATTAAAAATGTTGTATAATGGAGCCTGTATGAGTAAAACGCAAAAAATCAAATTTGCAAATCAGGAGGTAAAAATGGTTGCTCCATTTGATTCAAGAGATGAACATTATCGTTCTCCCTTTGGTGCGGTAGAACAAGGAACAAACATACATCTTACTATTCGAGTTCCCAGAGATTTGCATTGCTCCTATGCAGAGCTTGCAGTAAAATATGACTATTCCTACAATTGGCAATATCACAAAATGTACTGGTACGGTATGCATAATGATGAGTATGATAAGTGGGAATGTGACTTTAAACCGGAGGACATTGGTCTTTACTGGTACGGTTTCAGACTTAGAACTCAATATGGTGACAGATACATCAATCCTACCGATGTAGATACAAAGAGTTGTATTGCAGAGTCTCCCGGAAGAGCATGGCAGATTACCTGTTACAAAAAAGGCTTTACCACTCCTTCATGGCCTGTCGGCGGTGTTATGTATCAGATTTTTCCCGACAGATTTTGCTTTAGCGGAGAAAAAAAGGATATCAATAGAAATGATATTACAATAATGGACGATTGGTATGGTTTACCCCAGTGGTGGCCTAATGAGAATGGGGAAATCACAAACACTGACTTTTTCCAGGGTGACCTTAAGGGTATCACACAAAAGCTCTCTTATCTTAAAAAGCTGGGTGTTACCTGCATTTACCTGAATCCTATTTCAAAGGCATACAGTAACCACAGATATGATACAGGAGATTACAGCGAGGTTGACCCTATGCTGGGTACGGAAGAGGACTTTGTAACCCTGTGCAAAGAGGCTTCAAAGCTGGGTATACACATTATAAATGACGGTGTATATTCTCATACAGGCAGTGACTCAAAGTATTTTAACCGCAGTGGCAACTATGGCAACGGCGGTGCATACAGAGATAAAAATTCTCCATACTACAGCTGGTACAAATTCAACGAATGGCCAAACAACTACAATAGCTGGTGGGGTTTTTATACACTTCCGGAGGTTCACGAGGAGGACCCTAACTTTAACGAATATATCAATGGCGAAAACGGCATTGTAAGAAAATGGATGAGACTTGGTAATTCAGGCTGGAGACTTGACGTTGCAGATGAGCTTCCGGACGGATTCCTTGAAAATCTCCGAAAAGCTGTTAAGGCAGAAAATCCACAGGGTCTTGTAATTGGTGAAGTTTGGGAAGATGCTTCCAATAAAGAGAGCTACGGCGCAAGAAGAAAGTTCCTTCTTGGTGATCAGCTTGACTCTGTTATGAACTATGTTTTCAGAAATGCTATTCTGGATTTTTGTAGAGGAACAGACGCAAAGTATGTTATGGATACTATTCTCAGCGTGCTGGAAAATTATCCAAAGCCTGTTATCAGGGTGCTTATGAATTTGCTTTCTACCCACGATACAGAGAGAATTCTTACTATGATTGCAGGTGAGCCCCTTAACGGCAGAGACAGAAAGTGGCAGGCGGAGCACAAGCTGAACAAGGAGCAGAGGGAAAGAGGTCTTACCCTTATGCGTATTGCAACAGGTATTCAGTATACACTCCCCGGTTTCCCCTGTGTTTACTATGGTGACGAAGCAGGTATGGAGGGCTACAGAGATCCATTTAACCGCTGTGGTTATCCTTGGGGTAATGAGGATCAGGATTTAATTCAGTGGCACACACAGCTTGGTGAAATGCGGCAGACAGTTTCCGCACTTTGGGATGGCGACTTCCGTCCTGTTTATGCCAAGGGCAACGTGCTTTCTTACCTGAGATATGATAAGGAAAGCGGAATTTACTGTGCTTTTAACACAGGTGACGTTGATGTTATTATGGATATTCCTGCTGCTCTCTATGACAGCAAGCCCCTTATGGGTACAGAGATTATTAACGACAGAGTCGTTGTTCCTGCAAAGGGCACTGCATTTATTGCAATGTAATAGAATATGATTAAGATGGGGCTGCGGACAAATCTGCAGCCTTTTAAATTTTGCAAGAAAAAAACGGCTACACATGCAGCCGCTTTTTTCTTTTTATATTTTAGGATGTTCAAAGAAGAAAATCTCAAAATCAAATTATTTAAAATATTTTACACCGGACTCAAAGAGAAGCATATCCTTTTCAAAAGGAACATTGGCATAAAGGTTGTCGCCCTTTCTTTCGCAGTGTCCCATCTTGCCAAGAACACGACCGTCAGGAGATGTAATACCCTCAATTGCACAAACAGAGCCGTTAAGGTTGTAGCGAATATCCTGACTTGGTTGTCCGTTAAGGTCAACATACTGTGTGGCAATCTGGCCGTTCTCAATAAGCTTTTTAACAGTTTCATCATTTGCAATAAATCTGCCTTCACCATGAGAAACAGGAATTGCAAAAACATCGCCTGCATTAATGCCGGAGAACCATGGAGACTTTGTGCTTGTTACTCTGGTGTAAGCCATATGGCTGATATGTCTGCCAATGGTATTAAAGGTAAGTGTTGGAGCATCCTCTGCAATTTCTACAATCTCGCCGTTTGGAACAAGCCCCAGCTTAATAAGAGCCTGGAAACCGTTACAAATTCCAAGTGCAAGACCGTCACGATTTTTCAGCAAATCGTTAACAGCTTCACTGATAACAGGGTTCCTGAATGTGGTTGCTATAAATTTACCTGAACCGTCAGGTTCGTCACCACCCGAGAAACCGCCGGGGAACATAAGAATCTGGCTTGATTTAATAGCCTCTTGCATAGCGTCAATTGTTTCTTCAATATCTGATGGCTTAAGGTTTTTAACAATAAGAGTTTCTACCTCTGCACCTGCCTTTTCAAAGGCACGCATTGTGTCAATTTCGCAGTTTGTGCCTGGGAAGCAAGGGATAAATACCTTTGGTTTTGCAACCTTGATTACAGGGCCTGTAGTATTTCTCTCTTTGTATAGAGGGGCATCAATTGTAATCTCGGGTACATCTGCCTGTGTCGGAAATACCTTTTCAAGAGGAGCAGTCCACTTTGCAATTAGTTCATTAAGGGCAAGAGTTTCACCGTTAACAGTGATTTCTTCTCTGTCTGTTGTCTTACCAAGGGCATAATGAACAACAGTATCATCAAGCTTTGCACCGTCCTTAAGCTCAAGAATCAGTGAGCCTGCAAGCGGAGCAAAAAGCTCTTCTTTTGTGTATGTATAGTCCGGAGTAAACTCAAAGCCCAGCATATTACCAAAGCAAGCCTTGGCTACAGATGCGGCACAACCACCCTCTTTTACAACAGAAGCAGAGAGAATTTCACCGTTCTCAAACAGTTTGTAAACTGATTTGTACATTTCTACCAGCTTGTCCCAATCGGGCATAAGTGTTTCCTTATTTTCAGGAACAGGCACATAGATAACATTTGAGCCTGCCTTTTTAAATTCGGATGAAACAGTCTTGCTTGCCTTTGTCATTGCAACGGCAAAGGAAACAAGTGTTGGAGGAACGTCCAAATCCTCAAAGGAGCCTGACATTGAGTCCTTACCGCCAATTGAAGGAAGTCCCAGCTTAATCTGTGCTTCCATTGCACCGAGAAGTGCGGCGGCAGGCTTGCCCCAACGGGAAGGAACATCGTGAAGTCTTTCAAAATATTCCTGGAAGGTTAGTCTTGCTGTCAGAGGATTTGCACCGATTGCAAGGAGCTTTGATGTGCTTTCCACAACTGCGTAAGCAGAGCCGTGGAAAGGACTCCATTTTGATGTGCCGGGAATATAACCAAAGGACATTGCAGATGCATCGTCTGTTTCGCCCTTAAGAACAGGAATTTTTGCAGCCATAGCTTCCTGTGGTGTAAGCTGTGTTTTACCGCCAAATGGCATAATAACTGTAGCGGAGCCAATAGAAGCGTCAAATCTTTCTGCAAGACCGATTTGTGAGCAAACCTCAAGTCTTGAAAGGTTATCTTTAAATGCTTTCTTAACATCCTTATCTTGCAGGCATTCAGGAATATTTTCTCTATAACAATCCTCTTTTTCGGGAACAGTGATAAATGCCTCTGCAACCTGGGTAACACCGTTTGTGTTAAGGAACTCACGGCTGATGTCAACAATTGTGTCGCCGCGCCATTTCATAACAAGTCTTGGGCTTTCTGTAACAACCGCAACAGCAGTTGCCTCAAGATTTTCCTTTAATGATTCCTGAATAAACTTATCAACATCTTTCTTGTCCAGAACAACAGCCATTCTTTCCTGTGATTCGGAAATTGCCAGCTCTGTACCGTCAAGTCCTTCGTATTTTTTAGTTACCTTGTCAAGTGAAATTGTAAGACCGTCTGCAAGCTCGCCGATTGCAACGCAAACACCGCCTGCCCCAAAGTCATTACATCTCTTTATCATTTTAGAAACAACAGGGTTTCTGAACAAACGCTGAATTTTTCTCTCTGTAGGAGGATTACCTTTTTGTACCTCTGCGCCGCAAGTTTCGATTGATGCCTCTGTGTGTGCCTTTGATGAGCCTGTTGCACCGCCACAGCCGTCACGACCTGTTCTTCCGCCGAGGAGAACAATAACATCATCGGGAGCAGGAACTTCTCTAACAACGTTTTCCTTTGGAGAAGCGCCAATAACAGCGCCGATTTCCATTCTCTTAGCCACATACCCCTTGTCGTACAGTTCAACAACCTGACCTGTTGCAAGACCTATCTGGTTACCATAGGAAGAATAACCCTGTGCGGCACCTGTTGTAATTTTTCTTGAAGGGAGCTTGCCCTGCATTGTATCCTTAAAAGGAATTGTAGGGTCACCCGAGCCGGTAACACGCATAGCCTGATAAACATAGGAACGTCCGCTGAGCGGGTCACGAATTGCACCGCCAAGGCAGGTTGCAGCGCCGCCAAATGGTTCAATTTCTGTTGGGTGATTGTGAGTTTCATTCTTGAACTGCAACAGCCACTGTTCTGTTACACCGTCAATGGTAACAGGAACGTTTATTGAACAAGCGTTAATTTCATCACTTTCGTCAAGGTCGGGAATTTGTCCGCGCTTTTTCAGCAGCTTCATACCCATAAGTGCCATATCCATAAGGCTGACATTTCTGTTTGTATCCTTGCCGTAAACCTCATCTCTTGCTTCGTAATAAGCGGCAAGGGCGTCTTCAATTGCCTTTGAAAGAGCCTTTTTCTCAATTTCAACCTTGTCAAGTCTTGTAAGGAATGTGGTGTGACGGCAGTGGTCAGACCAATATGTATCAATAACTCGAAGTTCTGTAACAGACGGGTCTCTTTTTTCTGTGTCACGGAAGTAGTCACGGCACCATTTTAAGTCCGCAAGGGTCATTGCAAATCCCATTGAACTGTAGTATTCTGCCATTTCTTCGTCGTTCCATTCGATAAAGCCCTTGATTCTTGCAACATCTTTGGGTACATCTACGGGGATATCCAGTGTTTCGGGCTTATCAAGAGAAGCAACTCGGCTTTCTACAGGGTTAATCATATAAGCCTTGATTTTTTCTACATCTTCCTCTGTAATATCACCGCAAAGTGCTACTACCTTTGAGGACAGCACCTGTGGCTTTTCTCCTGCTGTTAAAAGCTGAACACACTGGGAAGCAGAGTCTGCTCTCTGGTCATATTGACCGGGGAGATATTCCATTGCAAAAATTTTCCAACCATCATCAACAGGAAAAATTTCTTCATAAACATTGTCTTGATTAGGTTCGGAAAAAACCGTAACCTTTGCCTTTGCAAATTCTTCATCTGTAAGACCTGCAACATCATATCTGTTGGCAAATCGCAGATTGGTAAGGGCACGCACACCAAGGTTGTGACGTAAATCCCACAAAATTTGTTTGGCCTCAATGTTGAAGCCTTCTTTCTTTTCTACAAAAATTCTTTTTACTTCTGACATCCTGATTGACCTCCATATAAGATAATCAACATATAGTGTATATTCTACCACAAGGCCACATTATTTATATTTCACTATAGAATTATAAAAAATTTTCCCGTTTTTTATTGATGATAAGCAAAAAGCATAAGTAACTTAAAAAACAGACACTTTATTTTAAAAAAGTATAAATTAGTATATAATTTTTATTTGACGATAAGCCCAAAAATTGTTACAATAATAAAGTATATTTAACAAATGTCTAAATTATCGAAAGAGGATTTTTATGAGCCTTATAGAGTTTAAAAATGTATATAAGCGGTATAAAATGGGTGAAATTGTTATCAATGCCGTTGACGGTATTTCATTCAAAGTAGAAGAAGGAGAATTTGCCGTTGTTGTTGGTGCCTCCGGTGCAGGAAAAACAACTGTTCTTAATATTCTCGGAGGAATGGACAGCTGTTCAGAGGGTGAGGTTATTTTTGACAACAGGGACATCAGTAAATTTAACGAAAAAAATCTGATAGAATACAGACGGTTTGAAATAGGCTTTGTTTTTCAGTTTTATAATCTGGTGCAGAATCTTACTGCCAAGGAAAATGTGGAGCTGGCTACACAGATTTGCAAAAACCCTATGGACAGTGAAAAAGCCCTTGAATTTGTAGGTCTTACACAGCGTAAGGATAATTTTCCGTCCCAGATGTCAGGAGGAGAACAGCAGAGGGTATCAATAGCAAGAGCACTTGCCAAAAGACCAAAGCTTTTGCTTTGTGACGAGCCAACAGGTGCGCTTGACTACAATACGGGCAGACAAATTCTGAAGCAATTGCAGGAAACCTGCCGCAATGAAAAAATGACAGTGGTGCTGATTACTCACAACGGAGCAATTACACCAATGGCGGACCATGTAATAGAGATGAAAAGCGGTAAAATTGTCCGTGATGAATATAACAAAAATCCCAAAAATGTTATGGAAATAGAGTGGTAACAAAGCTCTGAAAATTCACAAAAAGGAGGTGCTGAAATTGACAAAATCACTGTTAAAAAACACATTTAGAGAAATAAGGAATTCAAAAGCAAGATTTTTTTCCATTCTTATAATCATAGCCCTTGGTGTAGGCTTTTTTGCAGGTATAAAGTCAACGGCACCTTCTATGTATAATTTGGCTGAAACCTACTACAGTGGTAATAATTTAATGGATTACAGACTTGTTTCCACGGTGGGTTTTGACGATGATGATGTAAAGGCTGTAAAAAGCCTCAGGGGTGTTACAGCAGTAATGCCCTCTTACTGTTGTGATGTGGTGGAAGAAGCAAACAGCGGTGGAGAAATTATCCATCTTATGTCCTTGCCAAAATCATTTGAAAAGGAAAAAACTATCAATACACCGGTTGTAAAAAAAGGCAGGCTTCCAAATAAAACGGGAGAAATTGCAATTGAAGAAGGAGCAATTTCGGGGAAAAAGTTAAAAATAGGAGAGATTGTGGAATTTAGACCACAGGCAGGAGATACAGATATAACCACCGTTCTCAAAACATTAAAGTACAAAATTGTAGGAATTGTGGGCTCACCCCTTTATATTTCTTACCAAAGGGGAACAACTACTGTAGGTGACGGAAAAATCAACCAATATATGTATGCCTGTCCGTCGGATTTTTCCTATGAAAGATATACGGAGTTGTATGTAAAAACCACTGCCTCTAATAATTCTGCCTTCTCTGAAGAATATAAAAATGAAATAGAAAAGTTTACTTCGGTTTTGAAAAATTCAGGAAAGGTGCGTTGTCAGTCCTTTAGCAAGGATGTTATCTCCAAGGCAGAAAAAGAACTTAACAGTGCAAAAAATAAATATAACTCAAGCAGCAAAAAAGTGTATAAAAAGCTGGCTGACGCTGAAAAAAAGCTGAAAAAAGGCGAAAAAAAGTATTATAAAGAGATAAAAAAGGCAAAAAAAGAGCTTAATCTTGCCAAGAAAAAGCTATCCCAAGGGAAAATTGATTTAGAGCAGGGTTGGGCAACCTACTACAGTGAAATTGCAAAAGCTGAAAAAACTATTAAAGACGGGGAAAAACAGCTGAAAGAGGCTGAAAAAAAGTATAAGACTGAAAAAGCAAAGTTTGATAAGGAAATTCCAAAGGCACAGGCAAAGATTGATAATGGCTGGGATAAATATAATGAAGCATACGAAAAATTTACAGATGAGCAGGAGCCTATGCTAAAGGCAGGCATAAATGCTGCCAAGGGGACAGTAGAGGTGCTTCAGTCGGCTTATGATTTGGTACCAGATGAAAGAATAAAAGAACAGCTCAACAGAGCAAAAATAACCCTTGCACAGCTTAAAAAGCAGTATTCCGATGCAAAGAGTAAACTTAAAAAAAGTCAAAACAAACTGGCAAAGGCACAAAAACAGCTTGACAAAAAAAGAAACGTAGCCGAATCAGAACTAAAAAGTGCAAAAGCACAAATCACATCCGGCAAGGCAGAGCTTGCAAGGAACAAAGAAAAATTTGAAGACGAAAAAACCAGTGGATATAACAAGCTGATTGTAGCTGAAGAAGAGCTGGCAAAGGGTCAGAGTGAATATGAGAAAAGTGTAAAAACCTATAAAAAAGAAAAGGCAAAGGGTCTTAAAAGCCTGCAATCCGGAGAAGAAGAATATCAGAAGCAAAAGGCCGGGGCAGACAAAAAATTTGCAAAGGCTTACAAAAAAATACAGAACAGCGAAAAACAGCTTAAGGCAATGAAAAACCCTAAATGGTATGTTTTTAATCGTGATGATAATCCAGGGTATTCCACATTTTCTCAAAATGCAGACAGGCTTGACGCCGTTGCATCGGTATTTCCTGTTTTCTTCCTGCTTGTGGCGGTTCTGGTTTGTGTTACCACAATGACACGACTGATTGAAGAAAAACGTACAGAAATAGGTACTTTCAAGGCGCTGGGCTACAGTAACAGAAGTATTATTATAAAGTTTATTACCTATTCTCTTACGGCAGGTGTAGCAGGTAGTATTATAGGCACTGTGTTAGGTGTAATTTCTCTGCCCTTTGTAATTTATGAAACATATAAGATAATGTATTACATTGGAGATATTACTCTTGTTCTTCATATTCCAAGTATTATAATCGGTGTGCTGGCGGCTGTTCTGTGCACAACAGCAGTGACTGTAATTGTGTGTTGGAATTCCCTCAGACAAAAGCCCTCTGCCATTATGCGGCCAAAGGCACCAAAGGCAGGAAAAAGGATTTTTCTTGAACACATCAAACCTCTTTGGAACAAAATGAACTTTACTGCAAAGCTCACCGCCCGAAATTTGTTGAGATACAAGTCAAGGCTGTGTATGACGGTTATTGGTGTTGCAGGATGCTGTGCGTTGATTGTTGCAGCCTTTGGACTTATGAACAGCTTTGACCCTCTTACAGAGGATCAATTCCAGACAATATATAAGTACAACACAACAGTAGTTACCAAGGAAAGCGGAACAGAAAAGGAACTGGAGTATCTTACCCGTATTGTAAAGAATGACAGCAATGTAAAGCACTACAGTTTGGCAATTCAGGAAGAAACCTGTGTTAAATTTAAAAAAGTAACAAAGCAGGACGGAACATACATAACAGTTTTGCAAAATTTGAAGGACTTTAGTTCCCTGACTTCTCTCCACACAAGAACAGGAAAAAAGGAGATTACTTTAAGAAACGATGGTGTTCTTATTAACGAAAAGCTGGCGGAAGAAATGGGTATTTCTGTGGGCGACAGCATTTCTGTGGGAGAATCGGATAATATGGCTACAGTAAAGGTACAGGGTATTTATGAGCAGTACATAAATAACTATATCTATATGACACCGACTCTGTACAAAAGCCTCTACGGACATGAGGTTAAGTACAATATAATGAATGTTGCCCTTGGGGATACTTCTGAAAAAGCAAAAACCTTATTTAGCGGAAAATGCCTTAAAAACGAGAAAATTGTTGCCGTCAGCTATATTGACTCTGTACTTGAGGATTTTCGCAATATGTTAGATTCGCTGAATATGGTTGTGGTAGTTATGATTATCTGTGCGGCGGCACTTGCATTTGTAGTACTGTATAATCTGACAAGCATAAATATAGGAGAACGTGTACGTGAAATTGCTACCTTTAAGGTGCTTGGCTTTTATAACAAGGAAACATCAGCCTTTATATTTATAGAGAATATTGTACTTACCCTTTTGGGTATAGGGGCAGGTCTTGTTCTGGGAGTTTTTCTGACCGATTTTATAGTTCAGACGGTAGAAATAGACAACATTATGTTTGGCAGAGAAATTTTTGTTTCAACATATTTTTATGCCGCAGGGCTTACAATAATTTTCTCTCTTATGGTGCTGTTTGTAATGCGTTTCAAAATAAAGGCTATTAATATGGTAGAGAGCCTTAAAAGTGTTGAATAAGGGTTGTTTTAATAATATGCTGAAGATAAAACCTGATTATTATGACAAATTTAAATGCTTAAAGGGCAAATGTCCATCTTCCTGCTGTGAAAAATGGCAAGTTGTAATTGATAAAGATACTCTGGACTATTATAATAGCCTGCAAAGTGACTTTGGAAAAAGATTAAGGGGAGAAATAGTCTTTTCTGACGGAGACAGCTGTTTTAAGATTCACAGTGATAGGTGTGCCTTTCTTAACTGTGAAAATCTCTGTGATATCCACTGCAATCTCGGGCAAAACCATATGGCAAAAACCTGTGTGAAATATCCCGATTTTACAGTGGGAAATCATACTGTTACAGTTTGTGGACAATCAATTTCCTGTCCCTATGTGGCGGAGAAAATTATTTGTAATAGAGATAAGGTTGTGTTTTTAAAAGAGGGCAATAAGGAAAATGATAAATACGAAAATCATTTTTGTGATATTTGGTTCAGTCTTATTAATATTGCTCAAAGCAGCAGTTCATCAATAGAGGAAAAAATACAAAGTCTTTTTGAAGAAGGGTTGACATTGCAAAAGTCCTTTTCCGATGAATTTTGCATTGAAGGTGTATTTTTCCCTGAAGATAGCAAGGGTTTATCCCATTGGTGCGACACACTTTCCTGCCTTGAATACCTTACAGATGAATGGAAAAACCTTGTTGAGAAATTATGTGTTTTTGCAGCGCAGGGAGAGGAAAATATTATTAAAGAAAAAGAAAGATTTGCAGAATATATTAATGACAGGGAATATGAATACAGCAATATTTTAGTATACTTTTTGTACAGATATTTTATGGAGTATCTTGGGGAGGGAGATGTAATTCTTCCTTTGAGATTTGCAGTATACTCAACCAGAGTAATTTACAGTATGGGTGTGATGATTTATAGCGAAAAGAGCAAATTTACAACGGATGACCAAATAAAACTGTGCTACCTTTTTGGAAAGGAAATTGAGCACAGCCAAAGCAATCTTGACAGTATTTTTGATGATTTGTCCCTTGGTATGATATAGAATAAATAGAAAAGCAAAATAAGGAGATAAATATATGTACGCAATAGAAACAAAAAAGCTCACAAAAATATATAAAGACATAAAGGCTGTTGACGGACTTAACCTGACAGTAAATCAGGGAGAGCTGTTTTCTCTTTTAGGTGTAAACGGAGCAGGCAAAACAACAACCATAAAAATACTCAGTACTCTTATTAAGAAAACATCAGGCGAGGCATTCGTCCTTGGCAACAGTATTGATAGTAATATTGATAATGTTAAAAATGTAATCAATGTATCCCCCCAGGATACCGCAGTGGCGCCAAACCTGACAGTAAGAGAAAACCTTGAATTTATTGCAGGGGTATATGGTGTAAAGGGCGACTGTGTAAAACAAAAAGTAAATGATGTTATGGAGCAGTTCAGTCTGAAAGAGGTAGAAAACCAAAGAGCAAAAACACTTTCCGGAGGCTGGCAAAGAAGATTATCTATAGCAATGGCGCTTATCAGTGAGCCAAAGGTCCTTTTCCTTGATGAACCAACACTTGGTCTTGATGTTCTTGCAAGACGAGAACTGTGGAGAATAATAGAAAAACTAAAGGGCAAAATCACGATTATACTTACTACCCACTATATGGAGGAGGCGCAGGCTCTTTCCGACAGAATCGGAGTAATGGCGAAGGGTAAGCTTCTGACAACGGGAACACCGAATGAACTTATGGAAAAAACAAATTCCCATAATATAGAAGAAGCATTTGTAAAAATAGCAGAACAGGAGGTAATATTATGAGAGCAATGTTATTCAGCAAAAGAAATGCTAAAGAAATTTTAAGGGACCCCCTGTCCTATGTTTTTACTTTAGGGATACCTGTCATAATGCTGATAATTTTTCAGATTATAAACAACTGTGTTTCCGGTGAAGAAACCTACTGGTTCAGGCTGGAATATCTTGCTCCGGGTATTACTCTTTTTTCATTTTCCTTTGTAATGCTATATACAACAATCCTTGTGTCTACAGACAAGGACAAAACCTTTTTGTCAAGGTTGTACACCTCACCTATGAAAACAAAGGACTTTACAATCGGCTACATTCTGCCGTCGTTGGTAATTTGTATAGGTCAGGCTGTTGTATGTTACGTTGCCGCAATTGTAATTTCTATTATTACAGGGGCAGAGATAAGTTATCTTGGTTTGCTGCTTACAATACCTGCATATTTGCCTGTTATGCTTATGTTTGTTTGCTTTGGTATTATGTTCGGCAGTTTGTTCAGCATAAAGTCGGCACCCGGTATGAGTTCAATTGTAATTAGTGCCCTTGGCTTTGTCAGCGGTATTTGGATGCCTGTGGAAACTATGGGCAGTTATGAGAATGTATGTGAATGTTTACCATTTTACCCTGCAATAAAAATATGCAGAGGCATTGTTATAGGTCAGGATATTACTGATGGGAAAATCCCCCTGTATATTGGCATTATAGCTGCCTATATAGTTGTTGTTTTCGTATTGTCACTAATTTGCTTTCACAAAAAGACACGCAGTGATAATAAATAAATTTTACATAATATAAGGCTGTTGCAAATGGAAAGCCCCCAAAAGTTATAGGAAAAACCTAACTTTAGGGGGCGTCAAAATCCATAATGCAACAGCCGATTTTTATGTGTATTTTAATTTTCTTCTATGTATTCTTCCATAATATCCCCTGCTATGCGGCATAGATCAGAGCAGGGTCTTTTTTTATAATAGCTTTCCGTTCTCTTTTCGGGAACAATTCCGTCTTCTTTTGTCAGACCAAGCAGTTCGCGGCAAATGACGGAATTACTTCCGTTTCTTTCCTTAAACATTTGTGCAAGGTGGTTTATCCTTTGATATAGCAGTTTTTTGCCTTGGTAATCCTGTGAGTCGCTATATCCGTACAGCATATTGGCAATAAAAACCATTCCGCTAAAACAACCGCAAACCTCTCTCATTCTGCCAATGCCGCCGCCAAATCCCGACAGCATTTTTGCAAGAACGGGTTCTTCTATTCCCAGCTCCGGGGCGAATGCAAGGACGACGGCCTGACTGCAATTGTAGCCCTGTTTGAACAGCTGTTCTGCCTTTTCTCCTTTAGTCACAAAGTTCCTCCAGTTGTTTTTTGAACTCGGCAAGTTTGATTTTTGCTTTCTTTACCTTTTGTTGTGCTTCCTCGGTAAAAATGCCTGTATTCTTGTCGATAATACCCTGTTGGGTTTCTATAAAATGTTCCAGTACTTTTCTTCGCAGGTCACTGGTTTCTTCGTCGCTGTACTTCTTTTTTGGTGTTACAGCCTCGGGGAAAATTACTTCCTTGCCGTTTTTTGCAACGGAAATATCGGGATTGTTTGTAAGGGTGATGTCCTCTGTCATAATGTTCATTATATTTTCGTTAAGCACAAGGTTGTAGCCCAAGGGATTAACTGCAATAGCAAAGAGATTATCAGTATCAAAAATTCTGTAAAGCTCCACAAACGGCAGTTCTATACATACCTTTTTGTCTGATGGGAGCTCATTATAGCCCTTCATAACAGGACTGTTAACAAAAAAATCGTATTCCTTGTGGTCGGTTGTAACAGGAAGTACCTGTTGTCCCTCAACATTGGTATTGAGGAACGGATACTTTATTTGCATTTGATTTTCATTTTTGTTCTGTACAATGGCAGGAACAAGATATTTTGCATTGTGTATAGCCTTTGTAATGGGGCTGTCCTTTTGGATTACAACACCCTTGTTATCCTTGCCGAATCTGTGAGCCTCCTGTAAAAATACCAGTGACTCAATATATAAATCAGGGTTTGTGGTAGTTTTTATTTTGTCTGCTTTCAGTATGGTATCTCTTGGAATTGTAAGGGGAGTAAGTCTGCCGTCTGTAAACTGAACACCCTTAAAACCTGTTCTGGGCATATCCTCCACCATTGCAACAAATTCCTTGTTACTGATTTCTCTGATTTCTATATCAAAGTTCTGTTTTTTCAGACTTTCCAGAAGATAATCTGCTTCGCTGTAGTCCACAAGAACAATTGCATACTTGTTCATGGAGTAAAAGTGGTTTGTAGCCGAGGAGATAACCACCCAAAATCGTTCCAGCTTCATAATCTTTTCCAAAGTCTGCATACGGAAGTGAATATCATATTCTGTAAAATACTGTAAATCCTTTTCGTTATCCAGCTCTTTTGCCTTGGGAATACAGTTGTGCTCCAGATAATCTATGAAGCAAATGTTTTCTGTAACTGTGGCCTTTTCCATTGTTTCCCTGCCGTGATCGTGAGATTCAAAAAAGGATTTAATAATTTCCTGCATTCTTTCGTTTTCTATCATATTATATAACCTCTGGTTTACTTAAATATTAATTTACATAAGAATTCCTGAATCCTTATCCATCTGTGCCACATATTTCTTTTTGTGGCGACGTTGCGTCGTATTTCTTCTGTAGGGCTTTAGCTTAAGGTAGACAAAGAAGAACAGCTTGAAGAATAAAAATATTATTGCGGCATATATAACTCCCCAGGCAAGGGTCGGTTGATAAAGACCAACCTCGGCTGAAGGGACAGGACTTTGTCCCGGCAAATATGTCAACCGTCCATAGGGGTCAATCCAATCTGCAAGAGAAGGCGAGAGAAATCTCAATATACCGGTTTTTCCAAGCAAAAACAGTCCCAAAAGGGGAAATTCCACTGCTGAAGCTACTTTTGGCAAGAACATCAGCAGAAATAGCAAAATAGGAATAGCCGCATATGTTACAAATTCGGCAATGTTATTAACAAGGCCTGCCGCTATATAGTTAATGGGAAGAAACATTACAAGCATTGGTATTATAATGCAAAAAATCGGTTCAAAGGCTTTTCCAAAAAGCTTCACAAATATGTCTGTAAGGGTCATTGGAATATTCAGAATTTTAACAATCTTTTTTTGCTCACTTTTAGGAGATTTGTTTTTATCAACAGAATTTGAATTTAGCTTTTCTTCCTTTTTTGAGTCTTCTATCTGATGAGAATCCATCTTATTTACAGTGCCTTTGTCTGTTATTTCCTGACTTTTCATCTCTGCCCTTGTACTTTCAATAATATCGCTGACTTGCTGTTCTGTTAATTTTTTTGCCACTATGCTTCACCTCTGACAGGTAATTGTTACCTTTATATTTTCACCTGTTTATTCAGTGTATATTTTCTTTATTCATTGCCTACAAGCTGTACGGTGTCTACAACCTTGCCGTTATAATAGTACACTCTTGGTACTCGCTTACCAATATCGCATACAAATTCATAGTTAAAACTGCCTGCAAGGTCAGCAACACAATCACAGCTGATTTCTTCTTTGCCGTCCTTGCCCATAAGTGTTACAGTATCTCCTGTCACAACACCTTTGATGTGTGAAACATCCACCATAAATTGATCCATACAAACTCTGCCTATTATAGGAGCTTTCTCTCCCTTTATAAGCACAAATCCCTTGTTGCTGAGGGTTCTGGGATAGCCGTCTGCATAACCCACCGGAATGGTGGCAACAACAGTTTCCCTATCTGTAATATATGTTCCGCCATAGCCTATAGGAGTGCCCTTTGGCACAGTTTTTACGTAGGAAACAGCAGACTTCCACTGCATTGCAGGTTCAAGAGAAAAGTTTTTCTTGTCCATTTCTGCACTGGGGTACAGACCATAGGTAATAATACCGCAACGGACCATTTCCAGGTTCATTTCCGGAAGCTCCATAATAGCCGCAGAATTACTGATATGACGGTTTGGAATTTTTATTCCCTGCTGTTCAAGTTTTATGGTAAAAGTAATGAATCTGTCATACTGTGTCTTTGCAAAGGTTTTATCCTTTTCATCTGCTCTTGCAAGGTGAGAAAAAATTCCGTTTATCTCTATGTTTGGCAACAAAGAAATTTCTTTTATAATCCTTACACTTTCTTCATTGTCGGCAAAGCCGATTCGGCTCATACCTGTGTCCAGCTTAATGTGTATTTTTATTTTTTTATTGAGCTGACCGGCCTTTTCTGACAGAGCCTTTGCCATTTGGTATGAAAACACAGCAGGCATCATATCATATTCAATAATCTGATTGTACTGCAGGGGATGAGTGTAGCCCAAAAGAAGTATAGGTTTGTTAAACCCCGAATTTCGAAGGTCAACACCTTCCTCTACTACAGCAACGGCGTAGCCGTCTATAAGGTCATTACAGTATTTTGCAATTTGTTTTGCACCGTGACCATAGCCGTCTGCCTTAATAACCGCAAACAGCTTGGTGTTGCTGCTTATTCTTCTCTTAACAAGGGCAAGGTTATTGTGAATGGCTGTCAGGTCTACATCGGCCCTGACACGCATATATTTTTTCATATCAACACTTCTTATATATCTTGTATTCATTGTGATAGCATTAATACCATTATAACCTCCACAGAGATTATAATCAAGAAAAAAATAAAATGTTTACCTTATATGGTACAAATAATTATTTTAGTATGATATAATCATAGTAAAGGGAGGGTTTTATTTGTTTTTTTATCACTACAATTCACCAATTGGCAGGCTGGTGATAGTACAGGATAATAATGGAATTTGCCAAATTGTTCTGCCAAATAGGGAAATAAAGGTTAATGCCACAGAAAAACTAACTCCCGTTATAGAAAGAACCATAAATCAGCTGGAAGAGTATTTTCAGGGTGAGAGGAAAAGCTTTGATGTGCCTCTGTCCTTAAAGGGCACTGACTTTCAGCTTATGGTGTGGAGGGAACTTATGAAAATCCCCTACGGGCACACCGTCTGCTACAGCGAGTTAGCGGAAAAAATCAGAAACCCGAAGGCTCAAAGGGCAGTGGGAATGGCAAATAACCTCAATCCTGTACCCATTATAGTGCCGTGTCATCGTGTGGTGGGGAAAAACGGAAGCCTTACAGGCTATGCAGGAGGCATTGATGTAAAGGCAAAGCTTTTAGAGTTGGAAAAGGATAATATATGAATTTAGATGAAAGGAGTAATAATAAAATAACTGTATTTTTCTTGAAATTTTCCTCGACAAAGGAAAGATTATGTGATAAAATCTGTGTGTAGAAAAATACTTTAAAAATAAAAGGAAAAATAATTATGGTACTGGTGAGATTTTTTGATTTTATCGGCAGAAAGATGGGTCAATCGTTTGGAATTATTTTTAAAATTATTATCCCATTTCTTGTAACGTTTGTACCTATGGATATAGTAAGTACTCTGGTGTCAAGCGGCGATGCAAAAATTGTATCAATAATACTGTGGTTAATCTTTTTTGTACTGCTTATTATTGCACCAAAGGTGGCATCGGTTGTAGAATTTTTTGTAATTGGCTTTGCCATGGTGTTTGCCTTTGGTTACGGAATAATCAACCATTGGTGGGGATATGCAATTATGATTTCTGCCGGAGTATTCTTATTTTTCAAGATACTTTTCCTAATTAATATCCTTATAAAAAAGGCAGACGGTACCTACGAAACAGAACAGCAAGAGGAAAAGGCAGAAAAATATATACCTGACAAATTTCAGGAATAATAAAACAGGTGTATCAGTAATATGTGATACACCTTTTAATTTTTTATTTAGGAGCAAAAATGGTAAAAACATATATTTTAAACACAGAGTTTCTTGATAACAAGGAGTTGTTTAACAGTAAGCTGGAATCGGTGGACAAAGAAAGGAAAGAAAAAATACTTCGCCTGCCCTTTGCAAATCAAAAGCTGTCCCTTGGCGCAGGTTTGCTGATTAAGGAATTTGTAGGAGAAATATCCTCCTATAATAAACACAGAAAGCCCATATCTGCCAACGGAGAATTTAATGTAAGTCACAGCGGAAAGTATGTGGTGCTTTCAAAAAGCAAAAAGCCTGTTGGTGTTGATATTGAGATTTTACAAAGGGGAAAAAACAAAATAGCCCACAGATTTTTTACCATTGATGAATGTATACAAATTGACAGAAGTTATGACAGGGATAATACTTTTACAAGGATATGGACACTAAAGGAAGCTTTTCTTAAGTGCATAGGAACAGGAATTGGTGAATATTTTAGTAAATTTACAATTTTCCTTGATGAAGAAGAGGTTAAAATCAGTCAAAATATTCAGAGTAACCCCGTTTACTTTAAGGAGTATTTTGTTGAAGGCTATAAGTTGGCTGTTTGTAGTGAGGATAACTCATTTTCAAGAGAAATAGAGGATGTTACTCAAAAAGTGTTTGCTAAAATTTAATAAAATTATTGTAGAAATATATGACCCCTTTTTTAGCTATCTTTGGTGGCTAGAAAAGAGGTTTTCTACGTAACGAAAGGGGGGTGTTTCAGTAACACCCCCTTATTTTATAATATTTTATTTCACAATGACAGACAAGCCTGTTTTGTTATTTCCGCCTGATATATATCCTGCATTGCATATTCTATATGCCTTTACGGTGTAGGTATATTTTACTCCGCTTTCAAGGTTTTTGTCTGTAAATGTTCTTGTAGTGGTAGATTGTTCATCATATATCAGTTTAAAGTGTTCGTTAGCCTCTTTTCTGTATATATAGTAACCGCTGGCACCGGCAACAGCGCCCCATGTTATTTTTGCTGTGTGCTCCTCGGGGCTTGTAGCAGATATAAGACTTGGTGTAAGAGGTATTGCCTTGCACTGTATCTCTTTGCTGTCGTAGCTGCCATATTCTATTTTGTCAACAGTTACAAAGGCTGTCACATAGTAGATGTAGTTAACACCACACTCGACAGTATCTGTATAGGTGATAACACTCTTTGAGGTGCACTTCTTAATCATTTCGTATTTGCCGTTTTCTTCTTTGCGGTAAATTTTGTAGCCGTTTGCGCCCATACATTTACCCCAATTTAGTTTAATCTTGTTGTAATTTAATGAAGATGCAGAAACCAAAGGTGTTTCGGGAATAGCCATTGCGGCTACACCCTGCTTGTTGTACAGTCCGTATTTATTTGAATTGTTAACTGTGCGATAGGACCTTACCGTATAGCTGTATTTAACTCCGCAGGAGACATTTTTGTCAACATATGAACAGACAGAGTTACCTTTTATAATTTCAAGTCTTGTCCATTTGGTATCATCAAAATTTTTGCGATACACAGCATATCCGTTGGCTCCGGATACACTCTTCCATTCTACTGAGATACTGTTGTAGGAAGAGCCCTTTACTGATGTAATGGCAGGGGCTAAAGTCTGGGGCATATTGGTGGTTCCTATGCTGTCGTATTGTCCCCACACTTTCTTTTTATCCTTTTTATAATAGGCCCTTACAGAGTAAGTGTATTTTTCTCCTGTTGCCAAAGACTTATGAGTACAGCTTGTCAGTTTTGGATTATCAAAGGTGGCAAGAACCGAAAACTTTTTATCATTAGCTTTTTTGTAATATACTCTATAGCCGCCGGCACCGCCAACAGTATTCCAAGAAATTAACAAGGAATTATAGCTTGCAACACTCACTTTGTATTTTGGCGCTGCAGGAACAGCCTTGCCGGTTATACCTTTTTCGTAGTCTCCCGTAAAGGTGCTGCCGCTTTGATTTCTGAATGCCCTTACAGTATAGGTATAGGAGTCGCCGCAGACAAGCCCCTTGTCCTGATAAGTGCACACTTTGCCGTCGTTAAGTGTGGCAATTTTTTTATAGCCAACCTTGTCTGTTTTTCTGTATACATAGTACCCGTCAGCCCCTGCAACTGCTTCCCAATTGACCTGAATTTTATTGTAGTCAACACTGTCAACAGTCAGAAGCTTTGGTTTTGCAGGATAGGCTGTACCGTAAATATAATTTTCGTATGCGCTGTACTTTGTTATTCCGTTTGCGGTGCAATATGCCCTGACGGTGTATGTATATTTCACGCCGGTAACAGCGTTTTTGTCCTTAAAGGAAAGTGTACTGCTGTTGGAGATTTCTGCAATACGTTGGTATTTTTCTGTAGTTTTTCTGTATACCACATAACCGGTTGCACCGGGCACCTTGGTCCAGTTTATTTTTATAGTTTTGTAGTCAATGCTGGAAGTGCTTTTCAGAGCAGGCTCGGCAGGTAAAGTATATCCTGAAACAACTTCGCTGACAAAGCCGCCATACTTTTTGTTGTCAATTATTCTGTAACCCTTTACCTTAAAATCGTATTTTACACAGCATTTCAAATTTTTTACAGTGAATTCGGTATTACCGTTGCCGCTTATATCACCTGCTTTGGTAAAGGTTTTGTCCTCGCTTGCCTTGTAATAGACAATATATCCGCTTGCGCCGTTTACCTTGCTCCAGCTTAAATTAATTTTGTCATACTCATTGCTTTTCAGGGTTTTTATTTTGGGAGGATTTGTGTAGGAAATACCCTCAATTCCTGCAGCATCATAACTGCCCAAATACTTTGTGTCATTTGCAGTTTTGTATGCCCTTACTGTATAGATGTATTTTGTTCCTGTTACAGAAGACAAATCAGTAAAGCTTACTGTACTGCCCCCTTTTACCTCACCAATACGTTTGTAGCTCTTGTCACCGCTGGCTTTGCGGTAGATTGCATATCCGTCAACACCCTTAACCTTATTCCAGCTGATTTCAATTTTATTAAAATCAAGACTTTCTGTTTTGACAAGGGTTACCTTTGCAGGCAGGGCTACTCCCTTAATGCCTGTTTTGTCATATGCTCCAAGATAGGAACTTTTGCCCACATAGGCTCTGGCGGTGTAATAGTATTCCTTGCCTGTTACGGCGGTAGTGTCTGTAAAATTCAACTTTGTAACGCTGTTTGTGAGCTTTGTCCAGCTGGTTTCATCGGTGGCTTTTCGGTATACTCTGTAACCGTCAGCATTTTTTACGGCATTCCAATACACCTTAATTGTGTTGTGGTCAATGCTTTCTGTCTTTTTCATTTTCGGAGGGTCAGGATGAGTGGTAATTTCCTTTCCTGTTTTATCATAGTCAAGATAAACAGTAGTTGAGCCCGACTTGTAGTAGCCTCTTACAGTATATTCATAGGTTTTTCCCATTGTAAGGGTGGAATCTGTGTAGGTACGTTCCCCCTCGGCATAGGTGTTACCCATTGTGGCAATTCTCTTGCCTGTCCACGTTGTTTCTCCCTTATTTCTGCGATACAGTATGTAGTGCTGACAACAGCCGTTGGGGTACCACTTGATTTGTGCAGTGGTAGAATTTACTTCCTCAATAGAAGCTACCTGTGTTTTGTCCTTATTGCAAAAAACAACAAAATATTCCGGTGTAAAGCCGGCACTGCTAAGTTTTCTCAAAGATATGGTGTTGTAATATTCCTTTGCTGTGTTGTAGCGTGTGCCTCCATCCTGTGTGTTGGTGGAATCGTTATAGATAATTTCTCCTTTGTCCACAGTTGCCTGTCTGTCAATCTGAACATAGTGAGAGCCTCCGCCATAAAGAGAAACCTTAAGAAGCAGATGATACTGCTTGTCTGTTCTGTTAAAAAAACTCATTGCTGTGTTATAAAAACTACCATTTGGATAGTACTGAAAGCTTTCGCAGGTCATACCAAACTGGCCTGCCAAAGTTGACCAGTAAATTCCAATATCCCCAATACCCTTGGAGGGAGAGCCGTACTTGCTCATAAGTGTTCCGGGGGTTGTTGTATAAGGGCTGGCAACGCCTGCTTCAACAAACATTTTAGCCATAGCCACAGTACTGCAGCCGTACTGATTCATCCAGTCTGACTCCCAAGCGTCACTTGGTTTTGTGTTGTGCCAAGGGAATTGGTCCTGACTCCATGCTCTGTAATATTTATATCCGCTGTCCTTTATCATTTTTGCGCCGTCAAAATAGTACGCCGCATTTACGGACAGCATAGGAACAACCGTCAAAACTACAGTTATTATTATCACAAAAAAAGTAATAGAAATCACCTTTAGTTTTTTCACGGAAGCACCTCCTAATCCCATAATTCAACAAAAGTTACTTAATTATAACATTTTTGAAACTTTTTTGCAACATTTTTGTTTTTAAGATTATCTTTGCAGAAAGAAAAAATCCCGCATAAAATGCGAGATTAAAATATTTATATAGTTTTGAACAACTTAAAAATTTTCAGCTGATCGCCCTTTATAATACCCAGCCCAAGAAAAGCGTTGTTGGCATCTTTAACTCTGATAATTGTGTCATCCGGTAGGTTCAGCCTTTGAAGATAGGTGCGGTTTTTGTCAAGAGAACCACCGTTGGAAAAACGCTTTGCCTGTGCTTCTGAAATTTTAATGTAGGGGTAGGACATAAACAGACTTTCCGTGTTCATAAGACATTTAGAAAAATCTGTCATTTCCCTTGCCTTTTCCAATGGAATTGCCTGTTCAAGGGTGTAACCGCAGGCTTCTGTTCTGATTAAAGAAGTCATCACCGCAAAGGAGCCGAGATTTCCCCCCAAATCGTCAATTATTGTCCGCACGTATGTACCCTTGCTACAGCTGATTTCCAGTGTGCCGCATTGATTTTCTTCGTCAAAATCAGTTAAAGCCAGTTTGTATATGGTGACAGGACGTTTTTCTCTATCTATGGTTTTACCCTGCCTTGCAAGGTCGTACAGTCGTTTTCCGTCAATCTGTATTGCGGAATACATTGGAGGTGTCTGAAGAATATCTCCTGTAAAAAGTGGGAGTTTTTCTTCTATATCTTCCCTTGTAAAGTAGGTTTTTTCCTGCTTCAGAACTGTTCCCCAAATGTCAAGGGTATCTGTTTTTATTCCCAGTTTGAAGGTAGCAGTGTAGCTTTTGTCGTGATTAACAACCAAGTCCTGTGCCTTTGTGGCGTTCCCAAGAACAAGGGGCAAAACACCTGTTGCGTTTGGGTCCAGTGTGCCAAGGTGACCGATTTTCCGTTGTCCTGTTGCTTTTCGCATAACAGCAACAACATCAAAGGATGTAAAGTCCATTGGCTTGTTGATTACCAGTACTCCGTTCATTTCAGTATCTCTTTCGCTGCGGCTATAAGGGTTTGTTTAACGGTAATTAAATCGCCGTTAATTGCACATCCTGCGGCTGCATTGTGGCCGCCGCCGCCAAATTGCTGACAAAAGGCACAGGCATCTATATCGCCATTGGTACGAACAGAAATCTTAAATTCCTTGTTCTTTTTCTCCCTCATGGTAATACCGATTTTCACACCCTCAATCTGGCGTGGAATAGAAGCAAGTCCCTCCATTTCGTCATCACCAAGGTTTAGCCTTTCCTGCATAGCAATGGTTGTGTAGATAATTGCACATTTGCCGTCGTGATAGTAGTCAAGGGTATCGTATACCATTCTTTCCAAAGCCAGCTTTTCCTTTGTTTTTGTTTCAAACATAGCCCTGTTAATAGTACCAAAGTCGCAACCTGCTTTTATCAGTTCACCAGCAATAATATGGGTTCTCTCTGTTGTGTTTGTATACATAAAACAGCCGGTGTCTGTGCTTACCCCGGTGTAGAGGCAATCGGCAATTTCCTTTGTGATATCCACATTCATAATTTTAAGTAAATCGTAGATAATCTCTGCAGTAGAAGCCGCAGTGTGGTCAATATAGCTGTCCTTAACTCCCATAGAATTACTTTTGTGGTGGTCAATGCACAAATCTATTTTGTCCTTGTAGTTTTCTTGATTTTCTCCCAGAAGTGTGGGAGCAGCCACATCAACAGACATAATAAAGCCGGGGGTAAAATCCGATTTATCAACACTACTTGAAAGATAGTCGTACTTTTGCGCTACCTTACCGCTGGTAATGACCCTTGCGTTTTTCCCAATTCTCTGCAAAGCAAGGCATAGTCCGTATGCACTTCCAAGGGTGTCGCCGTCCGGATAGTGATGTGTGAGAATTTCTATATTATTCTTTTGTCGGAGTGTTTTTGCTACTTCATTCAGTGTCATCATTTGTATTATCCTCATTGACATCTTTGATGTCCAGACTGTTCAATATTCTGCTGATATTTGCACTGTATTCAATGCTGTCTGTTGCCTTAAAAATAAGCTCGGGAGTGTGGCGCAGATGGAGTCTCATGCCAAGCTCTCTGCGAATATAGCCTGAAGCAGATTTTAGTCCCTTTAGCGCTTCTTTGGCTCTGTCTATACCCTCAATTACACTGAAATAGACAGTGCAGTAGCTAAGGTCATTGGTAACCTCCACACGGATTATGGAAATAAAGCAATCTGCAACACGGGGGTCCTTTACTGTAGTAATAATAGAGGTGAGCTCCCTTTTTATATCTTCTGTTGTTCTGCCAATTCTATGTCCAGCCATAACAAATTCCTCTTATAAAGGGGCTGCTTTTGAGGTCAGCCCCTGTAAATAACATAAAATTAATAATTGATAATATAATTAGTCTTCACGATATTCCTGAATTTCATACACTTCAAAAATGTCGCCTTCTTTTAAATCGTTAAAGCGTTCAAGGCAGATACCGCATTCATAGCCCTCTGAAACCTCTTTAACTGCATCCTTAAATCTCTGGAGAGAAGCAACAGTATCATCTGCAATAACAACACCGTCACGGATAACTCTGACAAGAGCGTTTCTCTTGATTACACCGTCCTTAACATAGGAACCTGCAACCACACCGACACTTTTTATTCTGATGATGTTACGGATTTCTGCGTTACCCAATACAACTTCTCTTGTCTTTGGAGCAAGCATACCCTTCATAGCAGATTCGATTTCTTCAATACAATTGTATATGATGCTGTAAAGACGAATGTCAACTGAATCTCTCTCGGCATTTACAAGTGCTGTTGAGTCAGGTCTTACGTTAAAGCCTACAATAATTGCATTACTTGCATTGGCAAGCATAACGTCGCTTTCGTTAATAGCACCAACACCGCCGTGAATAATATTGACCCTTACTTCCTCGTTTGTCAGCTTTTCAAGTGACTGACGTACAGCCTCAACAGAGCCCTGAACATCGGCTTTTACAATAATTTGAAGTTCCTTCATATCGCCCTGTTTCATTTGGTCAAACAGGTTGTCAAGGGTAACCTTTGTTCTGGAGTTAAACAGCTCTTCCTTTTGCTTTGCCTTTCTTTCTTCAACAAGTTCACGGGCAAGTCTTTCATCATAAACAGCGTTGAAAATATCGCCGCCCTGAGGAACTTCCGCAAGACCTGTGATTTCAACAGGCACAGAAGGACCTGCCTCGGTAACAGTCATACCTCTGTCGTTTGTCATTGCACGAACACGGCCAACTGCTGTGCCTGCAACAACAATGTCGCCTTTGCGGAGAGTACCGTTCTGGACAAGCACTGTGGCAATCGGGCCTCTGCCCTTGTCAAGACGGGCTTCAATAACACAACCCTTTGCCTGCCTGTCTGGGTTAGCCTTTAATTCCTTCATATCTGCTACAAGGAGTACCATTTCAAGTAGCTCGTCAATACCCTGTTGTGTCTTTGCAGAAACAGGAATACAAGGTGTATCACCGCCCCATTCTTCAGGAATAAGCTCATATTCAGTAAGCTGCTGCTTAACCTGTTCGGGATTAGCTCCCATTTTATCCATTTTGTTGATTGCAACAATTACGGAAACACCTGCTGCCTTTGCATGGTTAATTGCTTCGATTGTCTGGGGCATAATGCCATCGTCAGCGGCAACAACAAGGATTGCAATGTCTGTTGCCTGGGCACCACGGGCACGCATTGTTGTAAAAGCCTCGTGACCGGGTGTGTCAAGGAAGGTAATATCCCTGTCGTTTACTTTTACTCTGTAAGCACCAATGTGCTGGGTGATACCGCCTGCTTCTGATGCTGTAACATTTGCGTTACGGATAACGTCAAGAATAGATGTTTTACCATGGTCAACGTGTCCCATTACAACTACAACAGGAGCTCTCTCTACAAGATTTGCGTCATCGTCCTCGGTGTCGTCAATAATTCTTTCTTCTATTGTAACAACAACTTCCTTTTCAACCTTTGCATGGAATTCCATTGCAATAAGGGAAGCGGTGTCAAAGTCAACTGTGTCTGTTGCGGTAACCATTGTTCCCATAAGGAATGCTTTTTTAACAACCTCTGCAACAGTTGCCTTAAGGCGTGAAGCCAGTTCCTGAATAACAATTTCATCAGGGATTTGCACAGTAATAGGCTTTGCCTTTCTTTCTGCGGCAATTCTTTTGAGACGCTCTGCCTCTGTTTCCTTTTTGCCCTGACGTTTCTTTCTCTGCTGGCTCTTTTGGTTAATCTTCTGCTTTTTAACCTGACTCTTATTTCTGTCGCTTCTGTTCATTCTGGAGTCAGCCATATTGTCGTACTTTTCGTTGTATTTATCTACGTTAACAACAACAGCAGAGGTGTCGATAACACGACTTTCCTTTTTCTTTGGAACAGGGTTGCTTTGTTTTTTATCTGTTTTAACAACAGGTTTGCCCTGCTTTTCTGCTTGCTCCGCTTTTTTCTGCTTAAGTTCTTCTTTTCTTTTCTTCTTTTCTTCCTCTTTTTTTGCCTCTGCTTCTTCAATGCTTTTGTTTCTCAGAGCAAAGTAGGAGTCAAGATTTTCTCTGTTTTCTGCCTGAGTAAAATAATCAAAAATTACATCAAGCTCATTTTCTTCCAGCGCAGTCTGGGATTTTTTCTTGACACCGCAGTATTTCTCAAGAATTTCTACAACCTTTTTGCTGGATACGTCTAAATCCTTTGATACCTCGTGTACCTTATATTTAATCATCATAGTGTTGTTCCTCCTGTTCTTGTTCTTTCAGGATAAGCTCCTGAATTTTATCAGAAAAGCCTCTGTCTGTGATTGCCGCCACTGCACAATATTTTCCAAGTGCAGTACCAAGCTCATCCTTTGTTCTGTTTATAACATAGGTTTTTACGTTGCACATATGAGAGGCTTTCAGGATGCCTTTTTGACTGTTGCGGGAAAAATCCTTGGCCATAATTACTGCAAATGCCTTGTTTGTAACAATAGACTCCGTTACAGGGTCAGTGCCCAAAACGATTTTTCCTGCCCGCCTGCAAAGCCCCAAAATGGAAAGCAGTCTGTCATTCATTGTTTAGTTCCCTTTCCATTTGGTCATATATTTCCGAAGGGATTGCAGTGTTAAGGCTTCTTTCGATTCTTTTGCTTTTTCTTGCCTTATTAAGGCAGTCCGGATTTTTGCAGACATAAGCTCCTCTGCCGGACTTTTTTGAGGTCAGGTCAAGAGATACCTTTCCCTTTTCTATGATATTTCCGTCTTCGTCCTTAATGTCGGGAGCTTTTACCACCCTTACAAGGTCTTTTTTGGGAAACATCTCACAGCAGCCGCTGCATTTTCTCATAGGAACCTTTTTTACCTTCAAAGCAATTCCTCCTTTACAAATCATACACCTTTAAAAAAGTGTATGGAACAAAATTTAGTTTAAAAATCAATTGATTTCTATTTCCTCGTCGTCCTCTTCTCCGAAGAATCCGCTTTCGGGACGAATATCAATCTTCCAGTTTGTAAGTTTTGCAGCAAGACGGGCGTTTTGTCCCTTGTTGCCGATAGCCAAAGAAAGCTGGTTGTCGGGAACTGTAACCTTACATGCCTTTGCTTCTTCATCTGTAATTACAACATCAACTACAGTAGCAGGAGAAAGGGCAGCTGCAACAAACTTTTTGGGGTCATCTGACCATTCTACAATGTCAATCTTTTCCCCGCCAAGCTCTTCTACAATTGTGTTTACTCTTGCGCCCTTGGCGCCGATACAGGAGCCTACTGCGTCAACAGTTTTGTCATTGCTGAAAACAGCCATCTTTGTCCTTGAACCTGCTTCTCTGGAAACTGATTTGATTTCTACCAGACCGTCAAAAATTTCAGGTACTTCTGTTTCAAAAAGTCTCTTAACAAATTCGGGATGAGATCTTGATATAATTGCTCTTGGACCTCTGTCGCCGTTTTTAACATCAACAATGTAAACCTTAACGTGGTCGCCCTCTTTGAGAACTTCTTCACCAATCTGCTCTGACTTTGGCAGAATTGTTTCAGCCTTACCGATTTTAATTGTTGCGGCACCTGTTACAGGGTCAATCCTCTCAACAGTAGCAGTAACAAGCTCTTGCTGTCTTGACTGGAACTCTGCAAGCATTTGTCCTTTTTCGCCGTCTCTGATACCCTGACGAATAACTGAACGTGCAGTTTGAACAGCAATTCTGCCAAGGCTCTTTGGGTTCAGCGGAATACCGATTTTGTCATCAAGAGCAATTCTCTTTTTGATTTTCTGTGCATCCTCAAGAGAAATTTCAAAGTTAGGGTCAACAACCTCCTCAACAACTGTTTTGTTCAGTTTAACATCAAAGCTGTTTTTCTCGGGGTTCATATCAATTTCTACATCTTCATTGCCGCCAAAGTTGTTTTTGCAGGCAATTACAATAGCCTTTGAAATTTGTGCTATCATTGCTTCTAAAGAAATTCCTTTTTCCTTTTCAAGCATTTTTAAAGCTTCAAATAATTCTTTGTTATTCATTCCAAAATCAAAACCTTTCCTTAAAAATCAAAATCATCTAATTTTATATAAACAGCGTCTTTTTTGTTAATTGTAATTTCGTTTTCGCCGCTGTGGTCTGTGATTGTTGCAGTGTGCTTGTCGGCACTTTTAAGCTTACCTTTAAATTCCTTGCCGATGCCCTCTATAGGTCGAATCATCTTTACCATAATATCGGCGCCTGTGTAGGCTTCAAAGTGTTCTTCTCTTGTTAATTCTCTTTCTACACCGGGGGAGCTTACCTCCAGAATATATTGCTGGTCGCAGGGGTCTTTTTCGTCAAGGGGTGTATCAATTGCTCTGGACATATTTTCGCAGTCCTCTATCCCAATACCGCCATCCTTGTCAATGGTAATACGCAGGTACCACTGTGCGCCTTCTTTTACATAGCGCACATCCCAAAGCTTAAGGCCTAAACCTTCTGCAATGGGCTCTGCAATTTCCCACACAGTGTTTACTGTGTTGCCGCCTTTTTTGTTAGCCAAAATATCACCTCATTACAATAACAAAGGAGCGGTCTGCTGACCACTCCTTACCATAGGATATATTTACTTTAATAAAGATACCACAAATATATGGAAAAATCAAGTAATTTTCAGAAATTTTTCTTACTTTTAAGAAATTTTCCTTATTTTACAATAAGCTGTTTTATTTTGTACACATCTCCGTCCATAATAACCCAAGGAGTATTAATCTTTCCTTTGATTTCAGGACTGATAGACTGGTGGATATACAGGCTTTTAATTCCGCATCTTTTACTGCCGTTAATATCAGCCTTGTAGTCGTTGCCTACCATTACACATTCATCTTTGTTAAGGCCGTATTCCTCAATAAGACCATTATAAAAGAAAGGACTTGGCTTGCAAACCTCTTTGTCGGAGCTGATATAAATACCGTCAAAGTATGGGGTAAGACCTGTCATATTCAGCTCGTTCATAGTAAAGCCTCTTTGAGCATTGGAGAGAAGATAAATTTTCTTTCCCTTTGCCTTTAGTGTGTCCAGCAAATCAATCACACCGTCATACAGCTTTATGTACTTTGTGGAGAAGCAACGGAAAATAGTGCAAACGTTGGCCACTTCCTTTTCATCGACCTCTATGTTCATATTTTCAAAAAGGCGGGTAAAAACCTTTTCAATTTTTATATCTACATTATTTTTAAACTCTGGGTGGGCTTCCTTTACTTTTCGCTTTTCTTCTTTGCACAAACGTGTATATTCCCTGCGAAAGCTTTTTCCTGTGTAGGAAGCGCCTTTATAGTTGTAGTAAAGTGCCATCTTTTCCCATAAAGCATCTTGTTTTTCGTCGGTGTTAATATCAATAAGCGTTCCGTATAAATCAAAAATATAAATTTTAAACATAATATCACCTCATATAAATTAAAATCAGTATATCATATGAAAAGTGTATTTTCAATCAGGTTTGATTGTGTTATAATGACTATGATAGTATTACGGCATTAGCTAAAGCCTTGCTGTGCAAAGCACAGCTTTTATGTTATAATAAATCGGTATCTAAACAGGGTACAGGGATAGGGTGATTTTTATGAGAAAAAAGGAAATTGCATTATTAGCAGTAGAGGCACTAAAGAAGGAATTTCCCGATGCGGAATGTTCCCTTACATATAGTGACCCTTTGCAACTTTTAATAGCCACAAGGCTTGCGGCACAGTGCACAGATGCAAGGGTAAATATGGTTACTCCTGATTTGTTTGCGAAATATAAAAATGCAGAGGATTTTGCAAATGCAGAGATTGCAGATGTGGAACAGCTTATCAAATCCTGCGGACTTTACAAAACAAAGGCAAAATCTTTAGTAGAAATGGGCAAGGCTCTTGTAAGGGATTATAACGGACAGGTGCCCGATACACTGGAGGAACTAATCAAGCTTCCGGGAATAGGACGAAAAACTGCAAATCTTGTCATGGGAGATGTTTACGGCAAGCCTGCCGTAGTTGTGGATACCCACTGCATAAGAATAACAAAAAGACTTGGTTTGCATCAGGAAAAAGACCAGAAGAAAATTGAATTTATCCTGAAAGATTTACTTCCTCCCGAGGAAAGCAACGACTTTTGCCACAGACTTGTACTTCACGGCAGAAAAACCTGTGACGCCAGAAAGCCCAAGTGTGATGAATGTTGTATGAAGGTTTTTTGCAGAAAAAATCTGAAGTAAATATATTAAAATTGCCCCTTGTATTTTCGTTGCAAATCAAGTAAAATAAACGGAGAAGAAAGTGTAAACACCCATTAATCACGGTGTTACAACAAAGAAACGAGTATTGCTATGGATTGGACAGAAATAACCATTACAATTGATAATAAGGATGTAGATGTTACTGCGGATATAGCCAATGAGGTTGTGCCGTATGGTATATATATTGAGGACTACACAAACCTTGAGCAGGCTGTGGAGGAAATTGCCCACATAGATTTGATTGATGAGGATTTGTTGAATAAGGACAGGACAAAGGCAAAGGTGCATATGTACATCAGCTATGAGGATAATCCTTTTGAGGCTGTCAGCCGTATCAGCGAAAAGCTGAAGGAGGCAGATGTTGACTTTACTGTTGACACTTTAGATTGTGCCGACGAAGATTGGCTGAATAATTGGAAGCAGTATTTTCAGCCTACACCAATTGGCGAAAAGCTTCTTATCCGCCCCACATGGAGGGATAAATATGAAGCGGGCGACAGAATAGTCATTAACCTTGACCCCGGTCTTGCCTTTGGTACAGGCACTCACGAGACTACAAGTCTTTGTCTTTCTGTTTTGGAAAAGGTTGTTACACAGGACAAAACCATTCTTGATGTGGGTTGTGGAAGTGGTATTCTTGCAATAGCTGCACTGCTTCTCGGGGCAAAAACAGGTGTTGGCGTGGATATTGATGAGCTTGCTGTTAAAACAGCCAAGGAAAATGCAGAGCTTAATAATGTTTCTGACAAATTTACTGCCATTCATGGCAACTTTACCGAAAAGGTAGAGGGAAAGTTTGATATTGTGGTTGCCAATATTGTTGCAGATGCCATTATGTTTCTTTCAAAAGGTGTAACCAACTTTATGAAAAGTGATTCCATATACATTATGAGCGGTATTATCGACACCAGAGTTGATGAGGTTATTGAGTCTGTATCGGAAAATTTTGAAATTACAGACAAGCTGTTTTTAAACGGTTGGTACTGCCTTGTTGCAAAGCTTAAATAAAGTTGATATAAAATTGAAATAAAATTATATATTTTATTACATAGAGTAAATAATAACAAATGGAGGTATTTCTATGAAAAACAAAAATACTTTTAACCTTGTACTTTCAGCATTTCTTATTATAGCTTTTGTTGTTTGTACATACTTCTTCACCACACTGAACCAGACAGCTACTGTTCAGGGAATTATTAATATTATTGTAACAGTGGTATTTGGTCTGATTCTGTTCTATGCAACAAGAGTTGGCGAGGGCAAGCATGTTAAGCGTTTCAGTCTTGCAACACTGATTCTTCTTGATATTCCTGCCCTGTATATTGTGCTTACAAGCCTTGCGCCGGGTCTTCCTTTGAGCAGCTTTTTCGGTGAAAGCCAGCTTGCAATCTACCTTGCAGGTATTGCTCTCGGTTATGGTATTCCATATACATTCTTCAGCGGCTTTGAGCTTGCAGCCGAAGATGAAACAGAGGGCTTTATTGAGGGCGGAATTATGGATGAAATTTCTGCCGATGATGACACAGAAGAAGATGTTGAAGAATTGGAAGAAGCTGTTGACGAGGCAGAGTTGTCACAGGACAACGGTGATGTTGAGGTAGAAATCAACTGCTGATTTATTATTCAGTGTTTATTCAAGAAAAATAAATGAAAAAAGAGGGTTAAAGAAATGGGTTGCACACACGATTGTTCTAGTTGTGGTGAATCTTGTAGCAGCAAATCACCTGAAAGTCTTATTGAGGAGCTTAATCCCAAAAGCAGTGTAAGAAAGGTAATCGGCATTGTATCAGGAAAGGGCGGAGTCGGCAAAAGCCTGGTAACTTCTTCTCTTGCAGTGGCAATGAAAGAAAAGGGCTACAGAGTAGCTGTGCTTGACGCTGACATTACAGGTCCTTCAATTCCAAAGACATTTGGTGTGAAAGATAGGGCTATGGGCAACGATGAGGGCCTTTATCCTGTTGCAACAAAAACAGGTATTGATATTATGTCAATCAACCTTCTTCTGCCGGAAGAAACTTCTCCCGTTGTTTGGAGAGGTCCTGTTATTGCAGGCGCTGTAAAGCAGTTCTGGACAGATGTAATATGGGATGATATTGATTATATGTTTGTAGATATGCCTCCGGGAACAGGGGACGTTCCGCTAACCGTATTCCAGAGCCTGCCTATTGACGGCATTGTAATTGTAACATCTCCTCAGGACCTTGTTTCTATGATAGTTACAAAGGCTGTTAATATGGCTAAAATGATGAATATTCCGATTCTCGGCATTGTAGAAAATATGAGCTATTTCATGTGTCCCGATTGCGGAAAAGAACACAAGATTTATGGCGAAAGCAATATTGAACAGGTTGCAAAGGATAATGATACAAAGGTGCTTTGCAAGCTTCCTATTAATCCTGAAATTGCCAAGGCTGTAGACAACGGCAAAATTGAGGATTTAAAGGGCGAATATATTAGCTCTGCCGCAGATGAAATTGAAAATGTCTGCAAAATAGAAAAATAAAACCACCTTCACAGGTGGAATGAAACGTAAATGTTGGGGTGCAAACTCCGACATTTATTTTTTGGGCAAGATAACTTCTTATAAAATCTAATGGCACACCCTTTGGTGTGCCATTGACATGTTTAAAAAATTATATTCAATTTTAATTATATTGAAAACAGACCAATATCTAAATTCTCAATATCTGCAATGGGCTTTTTTTCAACAACCTTGTCATTTCTCTGTTTTGTCTTTGGTTTATTAGCCCTGTTCATATAGAGGGCAATGCCAACGCAAACACCTAAAAGCACTACAAATAAACCCGCTGCAATGCCAATTATAATATGTGCCAGGCCCATTGGTATTACCTCCTTGCATACTGATAACAACTAACTTTAGTAACTATCTTTCCTTATCTATATAATAACATATTTTTGTGCAATGTCAATATATTTTTTCAAAAAAGTCAGAAATTTTTATTGTTATTTTTTTATCAATCTTTATAGTACTATAGCCATAAAAAACAAAATGCCGAACAATAAATGTCCGACATCTTGTTTAAATTAAAAATGAGGGGTCAATGTAATAAAAATTACATTGAGGAGGGTAGAACAATGTACTTATACAGGCAGTTGCGGCACTGCCCAAAGAGGTATTAGGGGCTTCCTCTTTTAAGTACACTTAAAGTATAGCGGTTGTTTGTGACACAGATGTTAAGGTAAAATGAAATTTATATGATTATTATGTGAAAATCATTAAGGTTATATTAACTGGATTTTGTGAATTTACTTGACACAGACAAACAAACGTTTGATTTCTTTATATTGATGTGGTATAATTTCGTTGTACAGTTTTTAATAATTCAGTTAAATTTTAAAACAAACCACGTTTATAGGGTTAGGTGATTTTTATGAAGCCTTTGACAAAAAGTCAGCAAAAAGTTTATAGTTGTATCAAGGAATGTTGCGAAGAAGGTCGGGTTCCCTCTGTTCGTGAGATTTGCAAGTTAACAGGGTTGAAGTCCACTTCCACTGTTCATTTGCATCTGAAAACCTTGGAGGAAAAAGGTCTTATTCAGCGTGATAAAGGGTTGAACAGATGTATTCGAATGGTAGGGGAAGAAAGAACAAGTCAAATACCTGTTCTTGGCAGGGTTACTGCAGGTATGCCTGTGCTTGCTGTTGAAGATATTGAAGGGTATGTTCCTGTTCGTGAGAGTTTTCGTCGTGGACGAGAACTGTTTGCTTTGCGTATTGATGGCGAGTCAATGATAAATGCAGGAATTATGGATGGTGACATTGTTATTGTACACCGCACCCCTGTTGCAAATAACGGCGATATTGTAATTGCCCTTATAGAGGATGAAGCCACCTGTAAAAGATTTTACAAGGAAAACGGTCACTATCGCTTGCAGCCGGAAAATGACTTGTTTGAGCCAATTATTGTTGATGAAGTTGTTTTGCTGGGTACGGTAGTAAGCTTGATAAGAAATTACGAATAATGCCGCAAAACAAAGAAAAGATTGTGAAGTTGTAAATATACAGTTTTTTAATGTTACAATTAATTTTAGCAGTACAAGGTCTGTATTGTGTAATAAAAAGATTATATAAATTTCTATCTTTATATAGCTTAAAGTATATTGACAAAGGAATTTTTAAGTAGTATATTGTTCTTATAAAGTAACGGAGGTATTTTCTATGAAAAAATTAATCAGTTTAATTATGACAGTCGTTATGGCTTGCTCTGTGTTTGTAGCGTTTGATGTTACAGCTTCAGCTGCTTCCCAGAGCATTACACTGAAAAGTGTTACAAACACTGCAAAGGCTATAACAGTAAAATGGTCAAAAACATCAGGGGCAACAAAGTATATTGTTCAGAAAAAGGCTTCTAATCAAAAGAATTATAAAAATATTAAAACAGTAGGCAGCTCCAAATGTTCCTACAGTGACAAAGCTGTTAAGGCAGGTAAATCCTATTCATATAAGGTTGTTGCAGTAAAGGGTACCAGCCAGTATGTGTCAAAGGCAAAGGCTGTTACAAGACTGCTTGCACCAAAGAGCCTTACTATTAAAGCAGATACAAATTATGGCGGTGTAATCATCAAGTGGAAAAAGGCAAAGGGTGCAAAAAAATACACCGTATACAGAAAGACAACCGGTAAATATAAGAAGATTGATACTGCAGACGCAAATGGATACTATGACTACAGTGCAAAATCAGGCGCTGTAAACTACTACAAAGTTGTTGCAGTAAACGGCAGCTCAAAGAGCGTTTACAGTAAGGCTGTTAAAATTACATATATTGAATCGACTTATATTGAAGGCTTTGCAACAAAGGACGGAGTAAAGCTTGAATGGATGAAGAGTAAGGGTGCACAGGGATACAAGATTTATAAAACAACAGGCTTAAAGTCCTACACATTACTTAAAACACTTTCTTCAAAATACACAAGCTATGTTGACAAGGATGTTAAAGAGGGAACAACATACAAGTACTATATTGTTGCATATAAAGGTTCTGTTGTTTCTGCAAAGGCAACAACAAGCGTTAAGTATGAACCAATGCTTACAATAGATGTTAAGGTTGGAGAAAGCAATACAAAATTTAAGGATTTTCTTGATACTAACAGAGAGATAATGGGTGAAGCTGCAGAACTTTTTGACTATATAACATTTACCTATGAGCCTGTTAATCCGGAAATTGCTACTATTGACAAGGAAGGTACAGTTACCGGTGTATCTGTTGGTACAACAAAGATAGCGGTGTTTACTTCTATAAAAATACCGGGATTGGGTTCAGAAAGTGAAGAAATGGGCTACTTCCTTGTAAATGTAACAGAATAATTTTATAGTTACTAATATTATTTAAGGGCTGTTGTGATACAGCCCTTTTTACCTTTTATACCAAGGGAGATTAAATATGTATACAAATATATTTGACGGTCACTGTCATTATGATGATGACTGGTTTGATGAGGATAGAGAAGCTGTTTTGCGGGATTTACCCAATAAGGGTGTTGGTGGAATTGTGTGGAATGGCACAGATTTGGAGAATATAAATCAGGTTCTGAATGGATGCAGGAAATATGACTACATCTACGGAACTGTGGGTGTTCACCCCGAATGTCTTGAAAATTTGCCGCCTGACTACCTTAACCAAATTGAAAAAATAGCTAAGGAAGAAAAAATAGTTGCAATCGGAGAAATAGGCCTTGACTATCATTGGGACATCCCAAAGGACAGACAAATGCAGGTGGTGGGAGAACAGCTTTCTCTTGCAAATCAGCTTGATATGCCTGTTGTATTCCACGACAGAGAGGCCCATATGGACACTATGAATTTGCTTAAAGAGTTTAAGCCAAAGGGTCTTTTGCACTGCTACAGCGGCAGTGTGGAAATGCTGAAGGAGGTGCTTTCTTTGGGAATGTACATATCCCTTGGAGGGGTGGTTACCTTTAAAAACGCAAGGGTGCCTGTTGAAGTAGCAAAGGCAGTTCCTCTTGACAGGCTTATACTGGAAACAGATGCCCCGTATATGGCTCCTGTACCATACAGAGGTAAAAGAAATGACAGCAGTTTAATTTCCTATGTGGCGGAAAAAATAGGAGAGCTCAACGGCCTGAGCGGGGAAGAGATCGCC